>CAZVLV010000226.1:0-3211 GCA_964628015.1 uncultured Aquiluna sp.
CAGAGCCGAAGGTCGAGCATCACGAAGGTCGTGGCATTCGTAGCTGCCCGATCTTTCCCGAGCTTCGACCTATCCTTGATGAAGCGTTCGAGATCTTCGGGGACAAAAGCGGGAATTGAGAATTGAGAATTGAAATCCAGGCGGTTCGGCGTGTGCTTAATAATTCTTCATTCTCAATTATCCATTCTCAATTGTTTTGCCAAGGCGGCTGGTGTAGCGAAGGTGATGTTGGAGGGGTGAGTCAATTGTTTGGGGAAGGTGTCCGGAAACGGTCAGCTTTACCCGATTTCTCTAACGAATGATTCTATTCCGGAAATTCGACCAATGTCATTCGCAGGATCGATTCGGATCCCTTGAATGTTATGGCGATGCGCCATTCGGACGTTCCGCAAAGAATTGTACTGCCTTGGAATCTAAGTGCACATGTCGGTGCCAACGAAATCAATGAGTTGAAGCGTCTTTTGCTTTGATTCGCGTACCTGAAGTCTCGTCCGATGGTGAGCTCTCCGACCGATTCCTTGTTCTTTGCCACCATGCGACATAAAGCGCGAAGGGTACCATAAGTAAGCCCTGATATGGTGCCAGCAAGACAAAAAGTGGCATGGACGCAGCGAGGATGATGAGAAGACACGGCAACGTTGACAGCGCTCGAACGATCATGCTACATCACCTTTCACAGAGAACTTGTTTTTATACGGATCAACCTAAACCCTGTAGGCTGCACCAATTCAGCCTATCACGCAGGGTAGCCCTGACCCGAGGTGCGATGATATCAGGTATCTGAGAGCCGATCCATCATTGGATGGAGTGATAGACTGTTTCGGCCCAAGCATCTTATATCGAGGGACGACGCGAGCATTCCCGAAATCTCTGTTCCGGCAATGATTTCCACTACGATTCGAACCCCACTAGTTCGAATCCTACCCCCTGTGCTGCAAAACCACCTGTTTTCCCTGGGAAAACGAGGGTTTTGAGGCGACTCTGACGACTCACTGGACGACTCACCAGGGAGGCCATCAGTGAGTAGTGCGTAGAAAGTTGAGAGTAGATAGGACACGCAATTGGCCAGAAATGCGAAAAACCCAAGCAGCCAAGAGAGTTGAAAATTGAAAGTAGAGCGGTCCTGCGGACAGGACGGGAACCGAACTTTTGGGTGTTTTCCCCGTGTTTTTTAAGAGTTCGAGAGGTACAAAATTAGTCTCTTCGGAAACGATTCCTTTCGTTACTGATTGCATGACGAGTTGGTAAGACCCTCGAAGGACTAAGCACGTTGCGCCAGCATGAATCTATGGGCATCAGGGGACATTCGGCAACTTAAGATTGCATAAACGATCGCTGACTCTGTCTCGACACGATAGTAGATTGCAAACGGAAATACTTTGGCGAACTTGCACGGTAATCCATGGTGAATCGCATGGATTCCGGCTTCCTCTCGAAGATCAGCAAGGTCGACTTCAATCGTATTGAGGAAATGATCGCCCCAACCATCACTGATATCATTGAAGTACGCCGCTGCCAAAACAAGGTCTGACGAAGCTTCAGGACGAAGAGCGACGTTCATTTACCCTCCGACGAATGTCTTCCATCGCTTCGCCCAGCGGTTTCGAAGGTTCCGATGAGGGATTCCCCATACGTTCTGCCAATACATCAGCGTGCCACTCAGGTGGCGTGTACCCTTGGGCATCAGCCCGAAGCGAAGACCAAAGCAATTCCAATGCGAAACGCTTTTCGTCCTGAGTCAAACTGCAAATCAACGTTTCAACCGACATAGATGAACCCTCCAGAATTATCTTACCAGAGATAATCCCATTCGTCGAGAATTTCTAGTCCTTAGAAGCATAGGGCGGTCGCACCGGCTTGAGCGGTCGCTCGCGCTCTCAAGGCCCCACGTCTGGCAAGTACTCTTGAGGCTGAGCCGCTACTGAGGGCTTCGAACGCCCTCGGAAACGCTGTCACTACGTTGGGACGACATCGATTGGGAAATGAACCGAATGAGCATTCCGGAGCCGAAGGTCGAGCATCACGAATGTCGTGGCATTCGTAGCTGCCCGATCTTTCCTGAGCTGCGACCGACGGTAACGCGGGCCTCTGAGCCCGCCGCAGTACGGAGCCGCCGCTAATACGGCGATGGCCTGGAAGAACTTGAACCTACGAAGTGAATTGAGAATTGAGAATTGAAAACCAACACTGGTCGACGTGTTCTTAATAATTCTCAATTCTCAATTCTCAATTCTCAATTCTCAATTTTTTCCAGGGCAACCGGCGTGGTAAAGGTGATGGTGGAGGGGTGAGCAATTTGTGGTGTGAGGAGGATGCCCGGAAACGGACTCCGTTACCCGATTTATCCGTTCTTTGTGTCGTGCCCTTCTGTGCTCGAGATCTTATACTCGTAAGCCACAGCTGGTTGGAAACGATACCAACCACGATGGTTTGGATCGGGGCGCGAGATATCGAAGAACAATGCCCCCGATTCAACAACACATGATAGCTGAAGTTGGAATCGTGTTGGAGTTGAAACGCCAAGGTCAGCACACTTTCGACGCAACGCTTCCCACCGTTTGCCGTCATGCAGGGATAGATGGCACCCCCATTCCATGCAGCAGTAGGCGGATTCAGAGTGGAACGTAAGCGTCATTCTCAGAACGTCTCCGTCGAGCGCTGCCTTCACGCCATAATCGGGCTGCGTCCGGGTTACAGGAGAATATGGATTAGGGCCGCGGTTACTGGCCAGCAGTTCTGAAATAACAGCAGTGACATCCATCGGGGACCGGTGAATCTTTGTGACGGATAACGCTCGGATTGTCCGAGCCGAGAAAGGAAACGTAAAAAATGAGTGACAGTACCGAGGCTCCGTGTGCAACCCATTGGTACGCCCGTCATGGGCATTAGTTTATGGGGCTCAAGTCCCCTGTGCGAGATAGGTATCTCTAGGAGATCAGTATACCAAATGACCACTTCAGGGGAACAAGCACGAGGTGAAGGCAACGGCGCGATGTCGACCGAGTGTGGGAAGGAAGCTCGCGGAGTGTTATGAAGTGCGTCGAAATCGAGATGATAGTTCGAATCCTACCGCCTCTTCAGGCGTGGATCGGTGCCAGACGAGGCCATGCAAAACCCCAGTGATTTGACGACTCGCGCGACTCGAAAAACGACTCGATTTGGGTGCGCGACGCGAAATACAACGCCGCAGGCGCCATGCACCGAGTTGCAT
>CAZVLV010000227.1:0-3205 GCA_964628015.1 uncultured Aquiluna sp.
TGACCCACTTGGCCTGGTTGCCGGACTCCTCAGGGGGAACCTGTGGAAGGTCCTGGGGTTCAAGTCCCCCCTCGGACACATCGGTACAACTCAGCCTGTTGTGGCTGTCGCATCCCACCCAGAAACGACTTCTAGCCATTCTTGTGTTCCCTTTTCAGATCCAGCGTCCTGAATTCTCTGTCGATACAACTCCGCTAGTGAACACTTGTCATTGGCGTGCAACGCGGCCACCACCGCCTGGTGCCAAGCCTCGGGATCGGTTGAAAGTGGATTAATCTCTGGCTGCGAGCCGAGCCCTGAGGGCATCGCGGCGTTCCTCAAACCGATTCACGTTGGTATCCATGTCAGCAAGGATTTGTGCAAGTTCCTCGCGTGCAGACTCGCCCTCTGGCCCAAAATCATTTCGATCAAAAATTCTCCATTTCCTCAGTACAGGCATGAGAACTTCATCTCGGTGTTGTTTGAGATCGTATATTCCTGCAACAGCGATCTCTACAGCCTTTCGTTGAAAGCCATCGATACCGTGCCCTGGCATGGCAAAATCACGAACGCTCTGCATGATGGCCACCATGGTGGGATCAGGTGCTATTTCCAGCGCCGCAGCCAAAAGATTTCGGTAAAAGATCATATGTAAATTTTCATCTAACGCAATGCGTTGCAATAGCGCCTCAGCGATGGGATCACCAGTTGCGATTCCAGTATTTCGATGAGACACACGAGTAGCCAATTCTTGAAATGAGACATAAGACAAACCAGCCAGAATTCCAGGATGAATGGCTTGGAAGCCCTCCTGCATGTGTGTCATGCGTGCGTCTTCAAGTGCAACAGGATCAACAGCTCGGGTTACAACCAGGTAGTCGCGAATGGCAGTTCCGTGGCGACCTTCTTCCGCTGTCCATCGACCGACCCACTCTCCCCAGGCACCATCGCGTCCAAAAATACTGGCAATTTCGTGGTGGTAGCTGGGAAGGTTGTCCTCGGTGAGCAGGTTGATAATGAGACTCGTTCGGGCTGCTTCGCTGAAACGCTTCTGCTCCGGTGTCCAATCGTCACCGCCAAGATGCGCAAAGTTAGTGCCCTCGTCCCAGGGAATGTAGTCATGCGGGTACCAATTCTTTGCTTGTGCAATATGACGATTTAGTTCCTTTTCCACTACAGGTTCCAACTGCGTTAACAGATCCAGAGTGAAAATGTCTTCAACAAATGCCGTCATGACCCTAGTCTTGCATGAATATGTCGTTGGACAATCCATCACGGCAATTCTGTCGGTACATTGCTTGTATGACTGAGTATTCAGCAGACCCCGATCGAATCGCTCATGGAACCTTGAATGACTTTGGACCTCCAGGGGATTCTGCTGACCAAGCGGACCGGCTGGCCATGATCATGGAGGCTGAAGCCATCCGAAATGCCTCAAGGGGGACAACAGGCGAGTATGCAGGCGAAGGGTCGGTTGACGGGATGATCTATCCCATGGAAGACACAGAGAGCGTCATTGCCATGGAAGACGCAGACGATGCGAGTGACGACCCCATGCATGCCGGAGGCCTGAATCCGCCCCAATGGATACCCGCTGAGGTGGCAGCAATGCACATTGTTGTTGGCGAGGAGAATTCAGATAACTTGGATGCAATCAATAAAAATCATTGAACATAGGTCATTGATGAAAGATCAATGAACAAAAATTATTGAACAATAATTACTGGAAAACAATCAATCAAAAACACACACTATTGTGACGCCTCACCATGAGGTTTGCGAAGCTTCCGTGCCGTGCCTTTAACAAAACCCCCCAGGAGCATCCCCAAAATAAAGGTGCCGGAGACCAGCAGCCACACGGGGACCTTGAATTCCATTCCGAGGAAATTCACTTGGGCACTTTCTAAATTCTGAACACCAAAGACAATCAGAGCCACAATTATCACAACGATGACGATCCCCCGCCAAGTGATTCTCATACCTGGCTTATTGCTTGAACGACCTATCTCGTTATTCACCGTGATCAACCCCTCACTTTCGGTATAACCCCAGTCTAGGGCATTGAGTGGGGCCATAACTGGTATGAATACGTCATGAGTGCACCCGCGACCGAGTTCGTTACCTATACGGCTGCTGATGGCATAGCGACCATCACATTTAATAGGCCTGAAAAACTCAATGCCCTCCTCCCCGAGATGATCCATACCTACTCGGATCTACTCACGTTTGCTGATCAAGACCCCGAGATACGTGCGATTGTTGTTACTGGAGCGGGCCGGGGCTTCTGTTCAGGTGCTGACCTCAGCGTGTTAGGCACCGACCCGCAAATAGTTCAGGGTTTTCTCCAAGGGCAAAGTCACAAAACGGTGCCCGGAAAGATTCTCCATTTAGGAACTCCTGTGATTACCGCGATAAATGGGCCTGCAGCAGGATTGGGTTTTGTCATCGCCATTAGTTCCGACTTTAGATTTGCTCATAATGACGCCACACTGAGCACAACGTTTGCCAGATTGGGCTTGATCGCAGAATACGGCGTAGCTTGGTTACTTCCGCGTTTGATTGGATTGGGCGCTGCCACCGATTTACTCATCACCGCTCGCACAATCACTGGCGCAACCGCCAAGGACCTTGGGCTAGTGAACTCGGCCTCCGCTGACCCTCTTGCGGACGCTTACGCCCTTGCGAGCGAGCTAGCCACGAATTGCTCACCTTCATCGATCTCGGTGATTAAGGCACAAATTCTTCGGGCCCAGTCCCAAGATTTCAATGAGGCAGCCGATGATTCATTTGTGGAAATGGGACACGCATTCGGGCGCCCGGATCTTCAGGCTGCATTAATTGGCAAAATCAACAAGAGCGCGCCTGAATTTCCCGGATATCCGTCAGGGCAATAGGCCCACGTGCGCCAATGCCATGCGGACAAGTCGGCCTTGACCTCCGATCATCTCTGCTTCGAACCCCGCACTGGTAGCGCTTTCAGGTGTGACCCAAATGAGGTCAAGTGCATCCTGTGATGGCGAGCATTCGCCGTCAATTGGCACTATGAACGCCAAGGAAATCGCATGCTGCCGAGGATCATGGAACCCCGTGACCGACGGATCAGGAAAGTACTCGACAACCGTGAAAGGTTGCGGGGACACAGGAAGTCTAGGTAACGCCATGGGACCCAGGTCCTTCTCCAAATTGCGCATGAGAGCGTCACGAACCCGTTCTTTATAGAGAACTC
>CAZVLV010000228.1:0-3182 GCA_964628015.1 uncultured Aquiluna sp.
GTCGTCGCCGGTCTTGGCTGGGTCATTTTTAATGCCACAGGTTCAGATGACTCCGTGATAGCTGGCCAGGAATCTGGCACCGAATCAGTTGAGGTCATTGAGCCAACCTCAGTGCCCTCTGAACCGGGAGAGGTGGATTCGACTGGGAGTAGTGAAACTAGCCTGGCCAACTGCACTCCTCCTGGCACACCTCGGATCGATGATCTTCAATTCCCTGACGGGCCAGACGCGCCCGCGACATTACCTACCACGCTCACTTTGGCCACTAACTGCGGTGACATTGTGATTGAGCTTGATCCCAGGGCCCCTGAAACCGTCGCTTCCGAGGCTTTTTTGGCTGAGAACGGCTTTTATGACAATACAAGTTGTCATCGCTTGACCACAGCTGGAATTTTTGTGCTCCAATGTGGTGACCCCGCGGGCAATGGAACGGGTGGTCCCGGATATGTCGTCCCTGATGAGAATCTCCCCGCCGAAGGCCCAGCTAATTACCCGGCTGGAACTATTGCCATGGCCAACGCAGGTCCCGGCACCTCTGGCTCGCAGTTCTTCATCGTCTATGAGGACACCACACTCCCATCGGGTTACACGATCTGGGGTCAGGTGACGAGTGGGCTAGAGATTGTCCAGGAGATTGCCTCTGTGGGCGTCGTTGACGGCTTAAGCGATGGCACACCTGTGCAGCCAGTTTTCATCAATTCTGCAACAGTTTCTTAACTTTTGGCTCGATTACTTCACTTTTCGATCACGATGAGCCAGAGTGCTGGTGTGGTAGGCACAAGGTTTGAGTGGGCGGGTAGATTTCTTGTATCCGCTGGAATCGAATACCACACACAAGAGCGATAAACGTTTACACAAGATTGAACGACGGTGGCAACCACCATGGTTGCCCGACCCAATGAGAGGTTATGAGCATGAGTGCACATCCCACCCCGGCGTCTTTAAAACCGGTGATCCGACCTGCCATTTCACAAGCCTCTCAGTGGGGCAGAGTTACAGAGGATGGCACTGTGTACCTGAAGGCACCTGAAGGGGAAGTACTCGTTGGTCAGTACACCGTGGGAACTCCGCAGGAGGGTCTGACTTTTTACGCGAGGAAATTTGATGACCTTGTCGTCGAAGTAGATATCCTCGAATCCCGACTCAAGGACTCGAAAGTGGGTGCAGATGCCGCCCAGGCCGCCGTAGCCAAGGTGCGGGAGTCCCTGACTACCCGGTCCTTTGTTGGAGATATTGCCAGTCTGGAAACACGCTGTGTCGCAATTGATTCGTTGATCGCTCAGCAACGTGAAACTGAGAAGGCTCGCAAAAGTGCATTGCGTGAAGAATCTCGGCAGCGCCGCGAAGCCTTGGTCACAGAAGCTGAGTCACTCTCGACATCAACGTCGTGGAAAAGCACCACGGAACGATTCACAGCGATCGTTGACGAATGGAAAGCTCTCCCACGTGGTGACCGATCCTCCGAGCAAGAGATGTGGAAACGTCTCAGTTCAGCGAGAACTACTTTTGACAAGAGCCGCAGAGCTCACTTCCACGAACTGGATGCCGTTCGAAAAGATGCACTGTCTCGTAAACGGGAACTCATTGCATCAGCGCAAGCCGCTATATCCACGCCAGATCCCAAGGCTGGCATCAAGAAATTCAAGGATTTAATGGCTGAATGGAAGAAAGCTCCTCGGGGATCGCGAGCTGATGAAGACAAATTATGGAAGCGATTCAAGGCTGCTCAGGATGAATTCTTCACGAAGCTCAAGGAAACCGAGGCATTGGAGGATGCCAAGTTACAAGAGAATGTTCCTGCAAAAGAGGCACTCCTGGTACAAGCGGAAGCACTCCTTCCCATCGAAGGTAAAGATCTCAAGGCAGTGAAGCGATCCCTTCGCGAAATTCAGGTTGCTTGGGATAAAGCAGGTGAACTACCTAAAGCGGACCGGGCACGACTTGATGGAAAACTCAAGAAGGTGGAGGATGCGATCCGGCTTGAAGACGAGAAGCAGTGGACAGCTGTCAACCCCGAAGTGTTGGCCCGCGCCGCAGACACTGCCCATGCCTTCACGGAGGGCTTGGCTCGCTACGAACAAGAACTTGCGAAGGCAAGTTTGGCCGGCGATACCACGAAGGTGGTCGAACTTGAGGCATCCATCAGTAATCTCCGAGCATTACTCGGAGCCGTGGAGAATGCAGCGGGTTCAACCCGTCAATAGATTCACGAGGACATTGACTTTTCACTACACGCGGTAGGCGTCGAAAACGCCTTCAACACCTCTCACTGCTTTGAGTACTGAGCCCAAATGCTTAGGATCGGCCATTTCAAAGGTGAATCGAGATGTGGCTATTCGATCGCGCGTAGTGGCAACTGAAGCATTCAGAATATTGACGTGAGTGTCAGAAAGTGCTTTGGTGACGTCGGCGAGGAGTCGCGAGCGATCGAGGGCTTCAACTGCGATATTGACCAAAAACACACTCCGCGGGGTGGGTGCCCATTCAACGTCAACAAGCCGCTCTGGTTGGCTTTTGAGTGACTCCACATTGACACAATCGCCTCTATGCACGGACACACCTGAGCCTCGCGTGACGAATCCAAAAATCGAGTCTCCTGGCACAGGCGTGCAACAGCGAGCCAGTTTCACCCAGACATCGTCGGTACCCTTCACCACCACACCCACGTCGTGGGTTCGAGCTCGAGTATGGGTTCCGAAACTCGGTAGCAAGGTCTCCGCAGTGTCATCGGCAGCCCCGTCCACTCCACCAGATGCATCTATTAAACGGCTGACTATTGATTGCGCAGATATTCTTCCTTCGCCGACAGATGCATAAAGAGCTGACACATCGATCTGATGTAAATCTGCGGCAATAGCGAGGAGAGCCTGATTGGTCATCATGCGTTGTAACGGCAAACCTTGTTTGCGAACAGCTCGAACAATTTGATCCTTGCCGCTTTCAATAGCTTCGTCGCGACGCTCCTTGGAGAACCATGCCTTTATTTTGCTTCGCGCTCGAGCCGAGGAGACAAAGTTCAACCAGTCTCTACTAGGACCTGCACCTTCAGACTTCGAAGTAAATATCTCAACAACATCGCCGTTCGACAAAGCTGACTCAAGGGGCACTAATTTCCCATTCACACGTGCGCCAACGCATCTGTGTCCAACCTCTGTGTGCACCGAGTATGCGAAATCCACCGG
>CAZVLV010000229.1:0-3168 GCA_964628015.1 uncultured Aquiluna sp.
CGTATAACACTGGGGCAATTTATTGGGGAGAGCCTGGAACTAATGGACAACATTCTTTTTACCAACTTTTGCACCAGGGGACATCGATCGTTGCCAGCGACTTTATTGTGATCGCAAATGAATACGACAATCCAAGTATGCAACAGCCAATCTTGGTAGCAAATGCGCTTGCGCAAGCTTCAGTTCTCTCCGTGGGCGTGACTCAAGACGAACTCAAGCAGCGCGGCGATATCAGTGATCTGGTAGCCCACCGAGAAATGCCAGGAAATCGACCTGTGACGATCCTGATGACTTCGCAGCTCTCTCCATTTTCTTTGGGAGCACTCATCTCGCTTTATGAACACTCTGTGTTTGTTCAAGGAGCGATTTGGGGAATAAATTCATTTGACCAATGGGGAGTTGAGCTGGGCAAGAAGGTTGCTACAGGGATATTCGAATCTTTCAGTGACGAATCATTGATTGCACAATTTGATTCAAGCACGCAAGCTTCGATCAGTGAGTACCTCCAGATGTCTGCATCTATGGATGATTAAGAATTCCGTCTCCGTAGGTATTTTTCGAATTCTCGAGCAATGGCATCTCCAGTTGCTTCTGGGAGTTCCACGGTGTCTCTGGCTTCCTCGAGTTGGGCTACGTAGTCAGCTATTTCTTCATCGTCTTCAGCAAGTTCATTAACGCCTAGCTCCCAGGCCCTCGACTCCTCAGGCAATTCACGTAGGGGAATTGGAATATCTAGCACGTCTTCTAACCGCTCAATGAGTGCCAAAGTTGCTTTGGGGCACGGGGATTGACCGACATAGTGCGGTATCGATGCCCAGAGTGAAATACAGGGGATACCAAATTGTGCACATGCTTGAGCGAGGACACCCACAATTCCAGTTGGGCCCTCATAGTGGGATGCTTCAAGATTCATCGTGATTGAGAGCTCTTTGTCGCTAGAAGTCGCTGATATGGGAACCGGGCGTGAGTGTGGGTTATCCGATAGCAGTGCTCCCATGGTGATGACGAGCTCAACATCAAGTTCGGCTGCTAGACCTAGGATTTCACGAGTGAATTGAGGCCACTTCATATTGGGCTCAATGCCCTGAATGAGTACAAAATCCCGCTCTGTGTGCACACCACGTGCAACAAATACTTTGGTTGCGGGCCAAATCAAGCCACGATCTCCTGAATCAGTCGTGTAAATGTGTGGGCGATTCACCTGGTAGTCGTAATACTCCTCAGGATCAAGCTCTAGGAGTAATTGCGCATCCCAGACTTCGCGTATGTGGGTGACTGCTCCGGTTGCGCTCTCTGCGGCATCGTTCCAGCCCTCGAAGGCGCAAATAAGCACGGGGTTTCGCAATACGGGAAGGTCCTCAAACTCAATCATCAGTCATGCTCGCCACGGTAGTAATCAGCTCGGCGACTGCATATGGTCGCTGTAGAGGCACATCATGATGACAACCGTACCAATTCTGTGTGTGAATAAGGGGGTGGTTAACAAACAAAGCAGTAGCTTCAGCTTTGGCCTCATCCCAGAAATCACCACTGTGGCAGAGAATTATCCAGCAAGGAACCTGCATATCCTTCAGGTCATCTTTATGGCGATATGACATGAGTTCGTCCAGAATCCGCATATGCCTTTCAATGCCCAGCCTTGTCACGTATTCATCCGGCCTACTAGTTGTGTAGGAATCTTCCACGGCAGCCATGATCTTTTCGATACTGGACGGATCAATCTCCCCGTAGTGAAGTTCCAGAACACTTCTGGAAAACGGTCCCGTTGGTGGTGTGAGCAGCGATCTCAGCGCATCTCTATTCTTAACTACCTGGGGGATAAGGTCCATCGGGTTGACCGCACCCCCATCCAGAAGCACGCAACTCAGTGTCATGTCGGCAGCAATGCGCGAGAACTCAAGAGCAACGGATGCACCCCACGAGTGGCCCACAATGTGTGCTCTGGATATCCCAAGTGCTGCCAATAATTCCACGATGTCACGAGCTACGCGATCAATACTGAAGTCCTCCGATGAATTAAATTCATGAGACATGCCGTGTCCACGAAGATCTACCGCAATAATGGACCTTTCTAGTCTGCGGTAGACCCGCTCCCAATATCTCGATTGCTGTGTCAGTCCATGAAGCAACACAACAGGTGGCTCGACTAGATCATTGGCACGATAGAAAAGTTTTTGTCCTGAGTCCAGAGTGATGAATCGTGCCTCAAGGACTGCTTCTGGTGTGACGTCAGTTGGAATACTGCCAGCAAATTCACTCACCGGACTACTCTCGCAGTAGGGTGCGGTGTGCGTTTACCCCAGGCCGTTCTTTTCGATCTCGATGGCACACTGCTCGAGTCCGAACATCTTTGGCTTGATGCCGAAACACTCACCATGGCCTCATGGGGGGTTTCCTGGTCAGCGAGTGATCAGGAAGCCTGTCTTGGCGGACCTTTTGAGCGGGTTGTTCGGTACATGCATCAACGCATACTCACAGCAAATGGTGACGAGACGCTGGCTGAACGTGATATTTCAGACACACTAATTTCGCATATCGTGACTTTGTTTTCCACCACTGATATTGAGTGGCGGCCAGGGGCAAAAGAGATCGTTTACGAGACTCATTCCCTTGGAATTCCGACTGCGTTGGTTACTGCGTCGTGGAGAGTCTTGCTTGATTCAGTGCTGGAGAGTATGTCTCGTGATGTCGGTGAATTCACGGTGTCAGTTGCTGGAGACGAAGTGCCCTTGTCGAAGCCGGATCCATTTCCTTACCTGGAAGCATCGCGCCTATTAAAGGTGGACATCGGATCGTGTCTGGCAATCGAGGACTCACCAACGGGAGTAGCATCCGCCATTGCGTCAGGTGCCCGCACTATTGCGATTGAGCACATAGCTCCGATAAATGCGCCTGGTGCAATTGTCATAGACTCATTTAGCGGTCACAACCTCTCTGCCCTATGGTCTCTCGTCACTCACTGTGAGCACTGAAGCGAGAGCATTCTCAACGAGTGAACTCCCGGAGGTCCATAGGCTTCGGTCTGGCAATTCGGGCACTGCTCCACCAAAAGCCGGGCACAACGGCTTGAACGAACACCAATTACATAGTTTGCTTGGCGAGGGGATGAATTTCTCCGAATCTGCTGCCTGCTCAATCGCCGCGCGGATTGCCAAGATCCTTTTTTCG
>CAZVLV010000230.1:0-3167 GCA_964628015.1 uncultured Aquiluna sp.
GATTATTTCATTTGCGCCTACGACCAGATTGTTATTCGAGTCAAAAAAGCGCTTTGCCCCAGCAGCATCATGGTCAACGATCACAAAGTGTTCACCAACCATATGCAAATTTTGTAAGTCGTTATCAACATTAAAAAAATTCTCTGATCCAGAGGTTTAAAAAAAGTCATAAGTTCGATACGACCTTGGGAAGCTGGATAGTTGCTGAATTGCACTTGGAGGGATTGCAATGAGGCACAAAATCAAATCCGGAATGCTCACGTTTGTAGAGGTCATGCATGACTCTTGGTGTCCTACGCTAGCTTCTGGAGACGGGGAGGACTGTCTCTGCAGTCCAACGTTCCGGTTTCATAATGACCACGAGCAGTTTCTCAAAACGACGATTAACTCAAGAGAAGCGCGTCGAAAGGCTGCACGAGCAGCGGCCAAAGCGATGCAAAAAGCTGCCAGAAGCCTTGACAACTCAACGATGCAAACGACTACAACAACGTAAGCCAGAGAACCAGGTAACCACACAACTCTCGAACGATCCTGCCGTGAAGGTCTCCCCGGCCTTCGCGTGGCAGCAATCAATGGGGTTAGGAGACGGCTATGTCGGTACAGCGAAATGAGATTGTTTCAATCAATTCAAATGAATCAAAAGTTTTTTGGACGGTATTTGACAATATCCAGAGTAAAACAGCTCACGAGGGTCAGGGGAGATGGGCAGATGTTGTTGCCTTGGTGACGAACGCTGCAGTTTATCCATCAAAGGCTGCATGCCCTCTTTTTAAGGGTGCCAAGTTTGGTCTTATAAAAACACCAACAGGTGCTCTACGCAGTGATGCAAATTTGATTGCAATATCGATCATCGAGGGGGACTACGATGGCGGCAAGGTATCCGTTCAAGAGGCCATAGCAAGACTTGAGCACCACCAATTACGGGCGCTTGTTGTTACGACAGCCAGCCACACACCGGATAAGCCACGCTGGCGAGTATTGGCACCTCTTGCGCAATCGGCGTACCCCTCGGACCGATATTGCCTTATGGCACGCCTAAACGGTGCACTAGGCGGACTGCTTGCCAGCGAAAGCTTCACGGCTAGCCAAGCCTACTTCTATGGCCGAGTTCAAGGTGTTCACTTCGAGTCGGCTGTTACCTTTGGCGACTCTGATGAAGGACATTGCATCGACGATCTTGTAGAACTAGACCAGATCGCTATTGGCAAAAAAGAGTTCAAGCACATAGATCCCAAGACCGGAGAAATCAAGACAACTACGACTGTGGATGAAACTGTACTTGCAACGCTGGTGATGCATTTAGGTCGCAATCTCAAGAGAGGCGATGGCCGAAGAGATATCCTCAAGTCGCTGACTGCAAGCCTATCAGCAAGGCGTGTAGGACCAGAAAAAGTCAAGGCTCAATTGCGCAACGTGGTGCAAACTTACTTTGATTCGTCAGACCCAGTGGATTGGGACAACATTGACCAGATGGTGTCAGACTTCGCAGCTAAAGATTTAGCAAATGATCAAGTTAATGCTGCAATCGTCGCTCCGTTTCTTAAGAAGCTCCATGATGGTCAAAGTACATCGATAAATGGTCATGAAAAGATTGTCGAGTGGGTACAGGCCCTCAAGGACTACCAGCCGCCACTGCAAGCTTGGCATGAACCTCCTCCGATTCGCTGGGCGGTAGATGGGTTGATTCGAGCTGCCACTGTTGGCGGGCTGGTCGCACCGGGCGCGACCGGAAAGACTACCCTTCTCATCACTCTCGGTATCTGCCACGCATTGGATCGCCCGTTCATGGGGCGCAAAGTACAGCAGGGTGGTTTCCTTCTGCTTAGTTTGGATGATGCGCAGGAAGATCTGGATGCGGCCGTTGGACTGGTTCTCAAGGCGATGGACCTCACGGGGGAAGACGTCGAGGAAGTCGGCAAGTACTTACGTGTACTTAGTCTACAAGGCTGGAACGGGCCGCGCACGTTCAATGTCCCAGGAACTCCAGGCCAGCTTGATGTCCAGATGGTTCAGGCGCTATGCGATGCCTGCAATGCCGTTCCTCAACTCGTAGGTGTGTGTGTCGACACCTTGCGCCAATTTGCCGGAGGTCCAACAAACGATGAACAGACGATCATGGCTGTCTCTAGCTCTTGCGCAATGATCGCGGTAAAGACCGGTGCCTACTTCGTGATCCCCCACCACACGGGTAAGGCCCAGGCCCGTGAAGATGCCGGTGACATGTATGCAGGCTCGGGCAGCGCAGCGATTGCAGACAACGCACGATTTCTGCTCGTACTTAGTGAAGTCACAGAACGCGCTGAACTGAGCCGATTTGATGCCCAGGTACAGCAGGATCAAAACGACGGTATTTGCACGGTACTTCGACTTTCCAGCCGTCGAGGCTCAATACGCCACAAAGCAGAGGGAGATCTTTTCATTGTCAGAAATGGCTACCTCATGGAGGTTACTGCTCCCCACCACCAAAACAACATAAATAGAGCACTGCCAATCCTGAATGCGATTAGAGACCTTACGGCTTCCGGCGAATCGACTTCAAAGAATGCAGTGCATGCGCACCTAGGCGGTAGAAGGAAATTGGTGCTTGAAAAAATCGACGAGCTTGTCTCAACCGGGTTAGTAGTAACTGGCCCCCAGCGCGATTCCCGCAATCATCCAAGATTGTTGGGGCTAACTCCTGCAGGTTCAGAGCTCCTAGCATCATTCAGCAACGGTTCCCGAATAACGGTTCCCTCTTAAGTACGGGAACCGGGGAACCGCCCCACCCGGATGGACAGACTGACGCTTCGCTGCGTCATGTCCTGTCCGGGTCTGCGAGGTGCCAGTTCCACTTGGTTCCCACGTGGTTCCGTGTTTTAGGAACCGAATGATTGACTCACTCGATACCAGGACTTTGGCTGAGAGATTTACTACTGAAGGAGACTAGATGTAGCGGCGAGCGATGTGGCTTTAGGAGCAGTGACCCCCCACCCCCATTCAATCGGCAGATACCCCCTCCCACAATATCGGGGGCCCACCACTGAACCCATCATTTCAACTTTGACTTATGAGGAATGCAATTATGAGTGACTGGAAATCGGGAATGCCTGTAGTAACGGCTGCCGACGTAGCGGCTTGGAAACAATGGCGCTCTGAGCGCCGCCGTGAATTGCAACGCATGCGAAGGC
>CAZVLV010000231.1:0-3161 GCA_964628015.1 uncultured Aquiluna sp.
CATTGTGAATGCGCTTCACTTCCCTTATCTGCACAACGCCATCACCATGGCTTCGGAAAACTATGCAACCCTTGATGACATTGATAACGCCATGAAACTCGGGTGCGGGTACCCCATGGGTCCATTCGAATTACTCGATGTCGTCGGTCTGGATGTTTCATTGGCGATCATCACAACTTTATATCTTGAATTCAGGGAGCCAGGTTTTGCGCCCGCTCCTCGATTAGAGCACTTGGTTACCGCTGGCTACCTCGGGCGTAAAGTTGGGCGAGGCTTTAGATCTATTGCCTAGACGTTGATGAGTGTGCCAAGGAGTGACATGGGGCGGAAGAATCGTCGGGCTGAACCGGCTCCGCGACCCGGGGTTGGTGGGAACACATCCACCGAGACTCATCACGATGGCGAGTGGCATGTTCGCAAATTAACCGGTTCAGCTGCGACCAAGGTGTACAGATGTCCGGGGTGCGACCATGAAATACGTCCCGCGACGCCACACGTTGTGGTCTGGCCTGCAGATATTCCTCAGGGAGCAGATGAACGTCGCCATTGGCACACCCCATGCTGGAATAACAGGCGCAATCGTGGACCCAAGGTTCGCGCATGACGGCAATCACAGCCAACTCGGTACTGCCGGCACAACGGATACCAATAACTCTGAGAACCGAAGACGAACTCACGCTCGTTGGTGAGTTGGCAAGCCCACCCGATCCGCAGGCGACCGTGATTTGTGTGCATCCACTTCCCACTCATGGTGGCATGATGGACAGCCATGTATTTCGAAAAATGTCCTGGCGATTGCCTGCCCTCGCCAACATTGCAGTGCTTCGATTCAATTCACGTGGCACATCAAGTCAGGCTGGCACCAGCCAGGGAACATTCGATCACGCTGTTGGCGAGGGTCGTGACCTACAGGCAGCAATTACATTTGCCGCTGACCAGGGACTACCCAATATCTGGGTCATTGGTTGGTCATTCGGCACTGACGTCATCTTGAAGAACTTGGTGGACACTCGGGTCAAGGGAGTCATTCTGTTATCACCACCACTTCGCTACACCACGGACACGGAATTGAGCAGATGGTCAGGAACAGGAATGAGGGTCGTAGCACTTGTTCCTGAACTCGATGACTTTCTCAGACCGCCAGAGGCGATCAATAGATTTGCGCCGGCGACCGATATTCAGATTGAGGGCGTGGATGGTGCCAAACATTTGTGGGTGGGTGAGAAGTACGTATCTCTTGTGCTTAATAGAGTTGTGAATTTAATTGCGCCAGATCATGCTCCACTGCCCACTCAGTGGGACGGTCCCATGGAGAGGTGGACTGATCTCTAGGAAGGAATGGTTTCTTTGATGAGCGATGCAAATGCTTCGGCACCCTTCTTGGTCAGGTGCACCTTGTCCGATACGAAATACTCAGGCCTGCCTTGTGAGGCAGATTTCCAATCCGCAATAACCACATTGGGATAGTCGGGGGCCACGCGGTCAATCACAGCGTTATTCGGCTTCTCCCATGAGCGGGGCATCGAACTATTAATCAGAATAACCTTCTGATAGTCGGAAAGTTGATCTAAAAGGTCACGTAACATGCTTTCCGGCATGACTCCATTTGTCCCCGGATGAATGGCGACAATATCGGCGAGTTGATCTCGTGAAGATAGCTTTTTCACGCGGCCAATGAAGCCGCCCGGGAAGCGAGACACCGCCGCATCGATTGTTGTGCCCGGAATCGAGTCTTCAATCGCATTTCTTGCGCCGAGAACAACTGAGTCCCCAATCACGCTTAAGGGAGCAGTATTGCGAGTTTCTTCTTCAGGGGCTGTTGAATCAGTTGAGTTAGTGGCGGTCTGCTCTGGGGAAGGGGAGATGAGCGGGGCAGGCTGATCGATAAGTACTTCATCGACATTCCCGATAGCGGCTGATACATCAGGTGCAACGGCGGCTGTGGACGGTACCAATGCCAAAGCCATGGCAGTGGCAATTGCCACGATTGCCGTGCCCAACCCTGCGGTTGTCACGAGGATTCGTTCCCTAGCGCTAGACGAACCACTCTTGAGTCTCTTCCAGGTTCGCCCTAATGCCCCACGGCGGATGGGCATCTCCACAAATCTGTAACTCAACTCAGCTATACCGAGTGTCAACGCCATGCGTAAGGCGAACAAGGGGAGGCCATCGAGTGGAATATCTTGACCAGGCCTCGTAACCATAAATATTGGCCAATGCCAGAGGTAGATTCCATAGGAGCGTTGACCGACATAGCGAAGTGGCGCCACTCCAAGCCAAGCGCCTAAGGGAAGGGCAGGGTGGGTGGCGAGGGCAATAGCTCCGGCGACAACAATTGCGATGACAAGGAACCCGCCTCGATAAAGAAAAGGGCTGAATTCAGAACTGAAAGCGTAGAAGGCAAGGATTAAAGCAATCAAGCCAAGTCCTGCAGATGTGAGGCCAATCCGCGCGGGGCGCGCTATCGCGAGAGGGAGGCGGCCTGGACGCCACACTGTTGCCAGGGCTGCCCCAATGAGAAGACCCATTGCATGGGAATCTGTGCCGAAGTAGGCCCTGCTGGGATCAGCAAACTCCGGCATCCCTTGAGATGTTGCGATGACAAACATCCATATCGTTGATGCCAACGCTCCCACGAGCGCCACAATCCCAACAGCACCGCGGGAGAACTTACGAATGACGAGAAAAGTAATGAATGGCCAGATCAGATAAAACTGCTCCTCAATGGCCAGGGACCACAAATGATTGAGCAAAGCCGGCCGACCAGTGAATTCAAAGTATGAATGGTCCGCAATGATGTACCACCAGTTGTTCACATAGAAAATCGATGCGATGGCATCGGCTCTGAAACTGGCTGCGCTATCCCGATACACAAGGGCCACCGCAATACCCACAATGAGAAGCATGAGAAAGAGTGCTGGGAGCAGTCGTCTGGCTCGGCCAAGGTAGAACTGCTTGAAGTTTATGGTTCCTGAGCGTTGAAACTGTTCGAGTATCAGTGAGGTGATCAAGAACCCGCTCAGCACAAAGAATACGTCGACCCCGAGAAATCCACCTGGGAATGGATCAAATCCAGCGTGGTAGAGCAAGACTCCAATAATTGCCAGTGCACGCATGCCATCTAGGCCAGGCAGGTAACCCATTTCGCCTTGTGCCCGGCC
>CAZVLV010000232.1:0-3135 GCA_964628015.1 uncultured Aquiluna sp.
TTCTTGTTTTAGGAGCGGAAAGGGCTGAGCAAGCACGAGCTTTGGCGCTAGATCGGGAAATTCAGGTATTGCTTGCGCAGGAATCTGATAAGCAAACCGCGAACACGCAAGCTCGTGTGCATGAAACAGTGTTAAACACGATGACGGCAATTGCAAGAGGTGGACTACCTGAGACTCCTGAAATGAATGAAATGATTTCCACGCGTTGCAGTGAGGCCGTTCAGGTATTGCGTGATGTTCTCGAACCAATCCCATCGACTTTTCCGTCCACTGAAAACGGTTTGTATAGTGCTATTCGCGACCTGATCGCAGAATTGGGAACACTTGGAATCAGGACCTCAATTGAGGGCGATTTCGGTGTCAAGATTCCTGAGCAACCTGAGAAAGCGATCATCGCGGGCGTTCGAGAGGCATTAAATAATGTCATGCGTCATTCTCAGGCCAATCGCGTAGTTATCCGCGTCACTGCGCCTAATGCTCACAGCTACCAAGTTTCCATTGAGGATGATGGCAAAGGTTTTCCCCACAGTGTGGACTCTTGCATGCGGGCGGGGTATGGGTGGAATGCGATCTTGGGAGTCGATTTACAGGCGGTTGGTGCCACAGCCAGGATGGACCGGCCTGCGGATAACGGATGCGTGGTGCACATTGAATACTCAATGCAACGGAATTGGTTTGAATCATTAATGCGCCGTAGCCCGATACCCACCACAGTTTTAGTGCTGCCGATTTTGGCTTCGTGGCTGAGTTTTTCTGCGGTGAACATTGCACTGGCTTGGAATGAATATTCATTTCCCTTGATCAATGTGATCACGTTCTCGCTGATGCTTCTTTTTGCTTTCATGGCGATTGGCTTGAGCAGATCTGGTTCATTACCGTGGTGGATGATCTTGGTGGGCGTGGGAGTTGCTTTCGTCACTTATCATGGAGAGCAAGTCGCTCGAGGTCAAGTAGTTTTTATTGGACCGTGGTCGGAATGGAGTTCGGAGGCAATTGCGGCAATATTTCTCCTCCTTGCTGCAGCCAGCACGTGGTGGGCCTGGATTGTAGTTGGCATAGCCTGGATGATCATTCAAGATAATTTTCCTCTTGAACTAGTCGCTCCTGGTTTCACTCTCATTATGGTTGGAGGCGTTCTTGGTTTAGTGTTGCGCCAAAGCCAGCGGTCCATGGATATAGCTCTGCGGAGCGCTGCTCAAGACGGTGTCAATGCCGCCATGGCTCGGTATCAGGCTCAGGTGCGTGCCGAGAGATTTTCACATCTCAACGCAAAGCCGGCAATTGAGCTGCTCCATGGAATAGCCACGGGTCGACTCGATAGAAACGAGCGGGAAATTCGCCATAAGTGTGCGGTCCAGGAGATGTATGTACGAAATATCGTGATATCCGGAGCGGTATCCACTAACTCTTTTGGGATTCGCGTTGCGGAGTTGGCAAGAGATAAACAAGTTGTTGCTGAGATCGTTCTCGCTGAGCCGTTAGGGGGATGGGAAAAAGGGGCATGGGAAAACGAGATTGTCGTTCTGGAGTTTTTGGCGTCGGTATTTGACCATATGAAAGATACTGACCGCGCTCGTTTTTCCATCTTGCCTAATGCCACATCCATAAATTTGCACCTCGTCTGCCAGTTCGAAGCTGATCCCTCAGAGTGGTCGCGGAGTTACACCAGTGGAATAGGATCTATTGAGGTTGATCAAGTAAATTCTGGTGGATACTCTGTGATGTGGTTCCAACAGGTGGCAGTTAATCGGGGCGCTTATCCATCTCACGCGTCCTTGAATCGGGGGAGGTGATATCTGAATGCGTATTGCAATCGTCGATGACCATGAGTTAGTGAGACAGGGACTCGTTTCACTCCTGACTCACACAAGCGAACCCCCGGCTGTTGTCTCATATTCGGGAGCCGAAGTAAACCCAGCTATTGCTTCTGCACCTGAAGTCGTACTTCTTGACGTGGATCTTGGTTCTGATAGCGAACCTGTGGCGGCAAATGTACATCTGTGCGTTAGTGCAGGAATTCCAGTCTTGCTCATCAGTTCTAATGAGGACTCTCTGGCGATTAGATCAGGTGTTAATGCTGGTGCGTTGGGGTTTGTGCCCAAAAGAGTGAGTTATCAGGATCTGGTCGAGGCACTGCAATGTGTTCTTCGCGGGGAAATATTTCTCTCGGTGGATCTTGCTGCGATCCTTTCTGCGTCAGCAGGCAAACCAGAACTCAGCCCTCGAGAGTTAGACGCTCTACGTCTCTACGCCTCAGGTTTGACATTGAACTCCGTTGCCCGGCGAATGGAGATCTCTCCCCACACTGCTAAAGAATATCTTGACAGAGTCCGGGCTAAATACGGAAATATAGGACGAGAAGCAAGGACGCGCACCGAACTCTATGTAGCTGCCAATGACGATGGTCTGCTTGATCCATACTCCTAACGTGACTTTGCCGTACGGGGATCCCACACCTCCTGTCCCCTTATTTGGGGACAAAGATGAGGTGTAGTGGAGCCTGGCGCTATGTGATCATGAAGAGCCGGCGTGCGCGGGGGGCTCGCCGGCATTTTTATCTCGGGCACATTCACTCATGAGAACCCGTTATGAATCCTTCACGCAATCAAGGATGTGTGTAATTCCACTTCATGTCTCGGGCTTGCCGTATGGATTCCGAGCTTTTCGCGTTGCCCACCAGATTTTTGCCATCCGGCGCTTTCCAACAAGTGGGTCGCCGCTGATTCGTTGAGCCCGATCCACGCATGCATTGAATCGGCGCCAAATCCACGCGCGAGATCCGCACAAGCATTGACTAATCGTGAGCCAATCTTGTTGCGCCTTTCATGAGGAGCAACCTCTAGGAGGATCAACTCGCATAGACGAGGTTCTACAGTGCGAATGACCCCGGCGCAGCCAACAATTGCGGAGTCACTGTCTTTCACCACTACGATGATGCGCCCGCTTTCCTGCTGATCGCGAATTGCGGTAACCCATTCAGCTGCTATTTCATCCAATGGTGGGATTAACTCATGGTTGATCCCTCTGTCCATCCATGATTGCCGTTGTAATTCAGCAATTGCGTAAGCATCATCGATTCGGGCCAGCCGCGTGGTCAACATGCGCTACACGGTATCCAATGGGCAGTTTTGATGA
>CAZVLV010000233.1:0-3118 GCA_964628015.1 uncultured Aquiluna sp.
CAACGGGCATCACGACGGATCTTGTCATCCAACTGTTCTTCGATGGAATCCTCTATGGACTGCTCATTGCCCTGGGGGCCGTTGGGCTCAACCTGGTCTTTGGAACTACCGGTCTGACCAACTTCTCCCATGGAGAACTGCTGACGCTCGGTGCATTTACCGCCCTGGCCTTCAACCAAGCTGGCCTCAACATCATCATTGCGGCGCCGATTGCCATTGTTTTTGCTGCGTTTGTATATGGGTGGGGTCAGAACAAGATCCTGTGGAGACCCCTGCGCAAACGTAAGACAGGGCTCATCGCCGCCATGATTGTCAGTATTGGTCTGGCAATCGTCCTGCGTTATTCCATCGCGCTCATCTTTGGTTCGGGACCGCAGACCTACTTGCAATATGCAGGGCAGGCGGGTATCGAAATAGGTCCGTTCAACACTACTCCGAAGGCGCTGATCCTGGGTGGGTTGGCGGCGATTGCCCTTGCAATAACAGTAATTTGGTTGCAGCGATCCCGAATTGGAAAGGCCACGCGCGCAGTCTCGGACAACCCGGCTTTGGCTTCGGCTACCGGAATTGACGTGGAGCGCGTCATCGCGGTTGTCTGGATCGTTGGGGCTGGCTTAGCCGCCTTCGCGGGAATCTACCTAGGAATGACCCAGAATTCGATTTGGAACATGGGTCAGCGGATTCTTCTGGTTCTTTTCGCTGCCGTGATTCTGGGCGGCTTGGGAACTGTCTATGGCGCAATCGTCGGTGCCTTGGTGGTGGGTGTTTTCATCAACATGACAACTCTTTTCATCCCCACAGAAATGAAGACCGTTGGAGCACTCTTCCTGATGATCATTATTTTGTTGGTGAGGCCTCAAGGATTGTTGGGTCGTAAGGAGAGGGTGGGTTAACCATGGACTTCTCCATCATCATCTCTCAAACCCTCACACAGGCGATCGGCATTACCGCCATTATTTATTGCCTTGCGGCTATCGGCCTGAACGTGCAGTTCGGCTACACAGGGCTGTTGAACTTTGGTCAGGTCGCGTTCGTAGCCGCTGGCGCATACGCCGTGGGTGTTGTGGTCTTCACATTTGATCTCAGCCTGTGGCTGGCCATCCTGGTCGGCATCATCGCGGCCACACTTTTAGCTCTGCTTCTGGGTATTCCCACCTTGAGATTGCGGGCTGACTATCTGGCAATCGTGACAATTGCTGCCAGCGAATTGCTCAGATTGCTGGTTCGCTCGATCGCCTTCAAAGACGTATTTGGCGGAGCGCAAGGCATTAATGGCAAGTTGGGACAACAATTCCACGACCTCAACCCACTACCGCTGGACTTCCAACCGCTTCCCGTACTCACGTGGACCCGGCAGGATCTATGGGTCGTCATTGTGGGCTGGATCCTGGTTGCCCTGTTCACCTTGTTGGTGTGGGGACTGGTTCGCAGCCCATGGGGTCGCGTGGTCAAGGGCATCCGAGAGGATGAAGATGCCGTGGTTTCACTTGGAAAAAATGCCTTTGTGTACAAGATGCAGGCCCTTGTCCTTGGTGGAATTATTGGAGCTTTCGGCGGTATCGTGTGGGCCGTTGCGAAGCAGTCCGTACAGCCCGACACATTCCAGCCCGACTTCACCTTCTTCGTGTACACGATCCTGCTCCTCGGTGGGGCGGCTCGCGTTTTCGGACCAATCGTCGGAACAATCATTTTCTGGTTCCTTCTCACCGGTATTGGCGAAGTTCTGAGCCAGGCAATTAATGCCGGCTACATCGACTTCCTCTCGGCTACCGATGTGGGATCCATCCGATTTATCCTGATGGGACTGGGACTCATGCTCCTCATGATTTTCCGACCACAAGGTATTTTTGGCGACCGAAAGGAGTTGGCACTCGATGCCCGCTAGCACACTGGAACCAGACGCACCCGCAGGGCGCCGTGCTGCTCACGCTGCCCTTGAGAATGTCGAACAGGTTCCTGGAGTTCCCAAGCCTGATCCGATTTTGGTCGCCGATCATGTCAGTCGGCAATTCGGAGGTTTGAAGGCCGTCGATGTCGCCCACGTGGAGATTCAACGTGGTGCGATCACAGCTCTCATTGGCCCTAACGGTGCGGGTAAAACAACCCTATTCAATCTCCTCACCGGTTTCGATAAACCCGATAGTGGTAAGTGGACCTTCAACGGCCGACAAATAGCGGGAACCGCCCCGTATCGACTCGCTCGCATGGGAATGGTTCGTACATTCCAACTCACCAAGGCTCTCTCTCGAATGACCGTCATGGACAACATGCGCTTGGGCGCCAAAGGTCAAACGGGGGAACATTTCTTTTCGGCGCTTTTACCATTTACCTGGAAGGCACAAGAAAAGGCCAATGAAAAGCGGGCACTTGAATTGCTTGCCCGCTTCAATCTAGATGCGAAAATCGACGACTTTGCGGGATCGCTCTCCGGTGGCCAGCGGAAGCTACTCGAAATGGCTCGCGCACTCATGGCGGACCCAGACATGATCATGCTCGATGAACCAATGGCAGGCGTGAACCCTGCGTTAACCCAGAGTCTCCTGGGTCATATCAAAAACATTAGGGAAGAAGGCACCACGGTGCTCTTCGTTGAGCATGACATGGACATGGTTCATGACATCAGTGACTGGGTAATTGTCATGGCTCAGGGTGAAATTATCGCCGAAGGCCCACCCGATGCTGTTATGAAGAACCCACAGGTAATTGACGCCTACCTCGGGGCACACCATGACAAGGCTCTGACCGCAGACGGATCGGCACTGACCAACTCACCTGCAGGAGATACCAAGTGACATTCACCGAACCCAGTGATCTTCCCAATGAAGATAGTCCGGACAACCCGGCTGTCTTCGAATCGGATATCGATATCAATGCATCGCAACTTTCCGCACCGACCCCGGCTACTCCTGAACAAATTCACGCAGCCGAGTCCGTAGATGCACTCATTCGTGCTGACAACCTTTACGCAGGCTATTTTCCTGGTGTCAACATTCTCAATGGGGCTGATCTTTATGCACATGAAGGTGAGCTCGTGGGCATTATTGGTCCCAATGGCGCGGGAAAATCGACCCTGTTAAAGGCTCTGTTTGGACTTGTGCACATTAACTCCGGCGATGTC
>CAZVLV010000234.1:0-3105 GCA_964628015.1 uncultured Aquiluna sp.
CTGGGAGAGTGAGCGATTTGCACACGAAGAACCGGTCGCTGAGTGAGGGAGATCTTTTGGCCGAAGTATCGGGCTACAACGTCGGAGACAAATTTCTGGTATAGATTCCCCAGCGGGTGATCGATGGCCAAGGACTTCAACAACTGTCGGTAATGCCGGTTGACCTCGGTGGGGTCGCCGATACCAGCATCATTTCCCGAAGGTAATTCACTGAAGTCGCTTATTCCCAGGGTCTCCAGCATCACCTCTGCGAAGGGGAACTCACCGGTGTCGTACTCGGTGGTCCAGCGGGCAACGGTACTCACGCAGCCTCCAGCAAGGTCCCTAGTGCGCCAACGGAGTTGCTGCTACGCTGCGCGCGGTCATCGATTGACCGCACTGTACAGGGAAGGTAATCGGTTGTCGTCAGGTTCACTCACCGCCATTGGTTCAGGCATTAAGTCCGTTGCGCACCTGACCCTCGAGGCAAAGGCGCATGTGGAGTCCGCGGACGTTGTGCTGATTTGTTCTGCCGATGCAGTGACCGATTCCTACTTGCGCGAACTCAATCCCAATATCGAAGACCTGCACGTCTATTACGGCATTGATGTGCCGCGCCGACAGACATACCAGGCTATGACGGCCCGCATGGTGGAGATGGTGCGCCGCGGGCTTGATGTTGTTGTCGTCTTTTATGGTCACCCGGGTGTTTTCGTGGATCCCACGTTCGCCGCGATTATTGAGGTTCGCTCCATGGGTTTGCCGGCCGTCATGCTGCCGGGTATCTCTGCGGAGGATTGCATGATCGCCGATCTTGAAGTGGATCCGGCCAATCAGGGTATGCAGACCTTTGAAGCGACCTACTACCTCACCAGAAATATTCAGATCGATGTCCGCGTGCCCCTCGTGCTCTGGCAGGTGGCGCTAGTTGGCGATGGCACATATCCCAAGGGTGGGTTTGATTCTCGCAACTTAGGCATTCTGGTGGAGCGCCTTCAGGAGCTGTATTCCCCCGATCATCAGGTGGTGATTTATGAAGCGGCGCAGCACCCCTTGGCAAAGGCCAGAATTTGGCCGGTGAAGCTCAGTGAGTTGGGCCCGGAGCACGTGACCGGTATTTCCACCATGTTCGTTCCCCCCAAGGAGCCTGCATACTTAGACCAAGAAATGGTCGAAAGGCTCAAGGCGGAGCCGCCCGATGTGAGATCATGTGACCCGAAGGGAGCAACATCATGACTGTAATGGAATCACGCTCAGGGAGTATCACTCCGCTGGAACAACTGATGATCGATGTCTGCACGGACATTCAGAGTCTTAAGAGTGTTTCACAGGATCCCGTGCAAGCATTTCGTGCCGCAGGCGCTTCTGACTTCGTGGTTGATTGTTTGCAAAAGCAGCGTGGGTCCTGGATTTCTCTGGCGCTAACCACTCAGCAACCTGTCCCCACCCAGGATCAGATTGACACGTTCTTGTATCGCCGAGTTCGTGAAGACGCATTCTTCGCTGATCGTTTGCGCACCGAGCCTCGTCGAATCTTAGAGCGCAGTTTCTCCACTCGTTTCCCCGTACGGGCAACATTTGACGTTATCGAGGTTGCGGGTTTCCCCACGGTAATCGTTGCTGGACTCACCGACAGTTCGTCGTCGAGTGTTGACTTCGCACCGTATGCCGACACCGACATTGACACCGACACGGATACCGACACGGATACGGACGTCGATGTCGATATAGATGTCGACATCGACAATGACATCGACGTTTTTGCAGTGGCTATTGACGTGGACACTGATGTTGATATTGACACTGATATTGACACTGTTATTGACAACGTGGTGGATACCGTTGTGGACACGGACAATTCAGCGATCTTGATGGCCAGTGCGGGGCGTGGCAAGGTGGAAGCGGTCACCGATCGAAAATGGAATGAGTTTTGGAGTATTCGCGAGGCCATGTGGGCCAG
This sequence comes from uncultured Aquiluna sp., assembly GCA_964628015.1. Taxonomy (GTDB): domain Bacteria; phylum Actinomycetota; class Actinomycetes; order S36-B12; family S36-B12; genus UBA4592. Next base: position 1,940 of record CAZVLV010000234.1, read on the forward strand.
TCGCGATGACCGCGTCACTACTTCGTGACTAGTCCACTCCCCACAAAGTTGTGAATCCACTCTCAGTTTTGCTGCGGCCCTACCGCGGCAAAATCTTCTCTGCTCTGGTAATCACAATCCTGACTTCTGTTCCGACCCTGTTGTCGGTTGTTGCCTTGGGTTTCGTGGTGGATGCAGTACGTGCGGGAACGAGTGCTGAGGTCACGCGCTGGAGTATCGGTCTAGCACTCCTTGCCCTCGTGGGTGCGTTGTTGTGGATCCCTCGGTCAAGGTCGGTCACCCTCGCTGCGGTGGATGTGGAGGCCTCGGTTCGCTCGCGTATGTTTGATCGCATTCTCAAAGCGGACCTTCTCACTGTTGGCTCGCTGGATATCGGTCAGGTTGTTTCTCGCGCCACGGCTGACCTGCGTTTAATTCGCTCTTTTCTCAGCGGTGGCATTCCGCTCATTGCGCAGGTGGTGGCGGGTTACGCGTTCCTGGTGGTGACCGCGGGTTATAACCACCCGCTGCTCGGCCTTGCCACCTTGATTCCGGTCGCGCTCGTTCTCTTGATTTCCTTTGCTCGCGTGCAACGCGATTCCAGTGCCCCCGCAACGGCGCGCAATATTTTGGGCGATGCCACCACCGTCATTGATGAGAGTCTGCAGGCGGTGGATTCGATCAGAGCGGATGACACGAGGGATGCCACTTATTCCAAAGTGGAAGCCCTCATTGTCAAAGCGCGCCATGCTGTAACCCCGGTCCTGTTGCGCAATGCGTGGATCACTGCCGCCATGAGTTCCATCCCTTATCTCGCTTTTGCTGCAGTATTGGCGGTCGGTGGGGTTTTGATTTCCCAAGGTGACTCGGTCTCCATTGGCGAGTTGGTTGCTGTCAGTTTGCTAATGCTGCATGTTGCTGCTCCCACCATTTCCCTGGGCACTTTTATTGCTGAAGGTCAGAATGCGTCTGCTGCGGCGGAACGGATCGAGACGATCCTTGAGTGGCCGGATGCTGGTCCCGATCCCAGAACCCCTTCCAGCACGGTCAACGTGAAGGACCTATCTCTCTCAATTGGTTCCGACTCCGTGCTGTCCGGTGTCACCATCAATCAGGGCGCAACCGCGACGCTCGGCATTGAAGGTGGTCCGGGGAGTGGCAAGACCATGCTGCTGCAATCCGTGCAC
>CAZVLV010000235.1:0-3082 GCA_964628015.1 uncultured Aquiluna sp.
AGCTCGCTCGAGTGCCGATTCACGTGCCTGAGCGGTCTCCTCCGCCGAGAGGGTGTGTTCGTGACTTCTAAAGCGCAATGCAAATGCCAACGACTTTTTGCCATCCCCCACCTGCGGACCTGAGTACACGTCAAAGAGTCGAACCGACTCGAGGAGATCCCCTGCACCCTCGCGAAGGGCTTGCTCCACCAGAGATGCCTCAACGTCCTGATCCACAACAACGGCAAGGTCTTCCTTGGCCACGGGTTGCGTGGAGAAAACAGGCGCGGGCATAACCTGAGGGGCAAAGGCCATGACAGCCGAAAGATCTAACTCCATGGCACAGGAACGAGTTGGTAACCCAAAACTCTCACAGACCGCAGGATGAAGTTCACCAGCAACACCGACAACGCGTGTGTCACCTGAAGAATCGGTCACCGACAACTGCGCGCAACGACCAGGGTGGAAAATCGGATCATTGCCACGGGACACCGTGAGCGCCACACCACAACTCTGAGCAACAACACGAGCTGAATCAACGGCATCGGACCAATCAAAGGCTCGCGCACTTCCCCACCAACCAGGAAGTTGAGAATCACCGATAAGAACAGCTGCAACATGCACCGGTTGATCGGGAAGCGCCCGCTCTAATGCGCACCACTGTTCCGTTGTGGGTGGGTGCTCCACACTCATGGGAGGAATCGCAGCCGTGCTCACACTCCCGTGGAACACCGAACCAATTTCGAAAATAGGAACAGAACCATGCCCACGCCCAACATTGCGTCGCGCAGTCGGAATGAGAGTGAAGAGAATCGATGAACGCAAGAATGGTTGTTCATCAGAAAGTGGGTTAGCAAGTGTCGGCATGTCGCGACGAGGATCCTGCGCGGGAATGCGCAGCGCACTGAGTTCCTCAGCGCCAACAAATGGGTAACTCAAAACTTCAGCCAAACCCGCATGAGCAAGTGCCACACCAACACGGCGGCGCAGTCTTTGGGAATGAGTGAGCCCACGGCCGGCAGGAGCGACCGGCAATGTGCTCGGAAGGTTTGAGTAACCAATGAGGCGAACAACTTCTTCCACAAGGTCCGCTTGGTCAGTGACATCGGGTCGCCAGGTTGGAACTACTACATGAAGGTGATCTCCCTCGGCAGTGACCTCACAACCAACCGAGTTCAAAAGATCAACTACTTGCTGCACAGGAATATCCATCCCTGCGATACGAGCTGGAAGATCCGCCCGAATCGAAATCTCGGTCGATTGCATGGGAGCTTCAACAGCATTCATGCCGACATACTCACCGCCACCGAATTCCAGCATCAGCTCAAGGGCACGAGCAGCAGCGTATGGAGCAATGGTGCGATCAACACCGCGCTCGAACCTGCGCGACGCCTCACTGGAAAGTTTGTACTTGCGGGAACTGCGAGCAATCGCGAGGGGATCAAAGTGCGCGGCTTCAAGCGCGATATTGGTGCTGGTGTCAGAGATCTCGGCATCAAGGCCGCCCATGACACCCGCAAGACCAATAGTTCCGCGGTCATCGAGAATCACGAGATCACTCGCGGACAGAGTGCGCTCGACATGATCAAGGGTTTCGAATAACTCACCGTCGCGCGGGTGCCCTGCTCGAACAGTGCCCTGCAATTTATCGAGGTCAAAAGCGTGAAGGGGTTGCCCAAGTTCCAGCATGACGTAATTGGTGATGTCTACCGCCAAGGACACCGAACGCATTCCGCACTCGCGCAGACGGTTTTTCATCCATTGGGGTGTGGTCGCATGGGGATCGAAATTGACCACAGTAGATAAGGTGAAAAGATCACATTCTTGAAGATCATCAGAGGCGCACTCTGCTGGCGCACGAGTCTGCGATGGAGCAGGCAAAGCCGGCACACGATCTACGGGGTCATTAAACGGGACGGAATACGCAATAGCGACCTCGCGAGCGATACCGCGCGCAGACAGTGCGTAGCCACGGTCAGGGGTCACCGCAATATCAAGTATGTGATCCCCGATGCCGATAATTGGCTTGGCATCAGTACCCGCCTCGGCAGTTCCCAGCGGGAGAACGAGAATCCCATCATGGTCCTCACCCAGACCCATTTCCCGCTCGGAACAAATCATGCCGTTGGACACTTTGCCGTATGTTTCCCGCGCCGAAATCTCGAAACCGCCAGGAAGAACAGTTCCTGGAAGGGCGACAACGACTAAATCACCGATAACGAAGTTACGGGCACCACAAATAATTCCCCTGATCCCACCATGATGAGCGCCAACATCTACCAAGCAGTATCTGATGGGTTTCTTGAACTCGGTGAGTTCTTCAATGTCTTCAACACAGCCGACAACGAGATCACCGGTCAGGCCTTCACCGACAACTTCCACTCCCTCTACTTCAAGGCCTGCAGCAATGAGGTGCTCGGCTATATCGCGACCCGAGGCCGCGATTCCCGTGAGCTCTGTAAGCCAACTGGCTGCAATTCGCACTACGCCTCCACTCCGAAGGCCCGAGTGAAACGAATGTCACCCTCCACCATGTCGCGCATGTCTGTCACACCATTTCGGAACATGAGAGTGCGTTCAATTCCCATGCCAAATGCAAACCCCGTGTAGTCGTGTGGATCAATTCCTACAGCACGCAGAACCCGAGGATTGACCATGCCGCAGCCACCCCACTCGATCCAGCCTTCGCTTCCGCATGTGCGACATGGTGTCTCCGGGTTGCCAACAGATGAACCCCTGCACACAAAACACTGGAGATCCACTTCAGCGCTGGGCTCGGTGAACGGGAAGTACGACGGACGTAAACGAGTCACAATTCCCGCACCAAACATTTGCTCAGCGAGGTGATCAAGAGTTCCCTTCAGGTGCGCCATGGTCAGGCCACGATCGACGGCCAATCCTTCAATCTGGTGGAAGACGGGTGTGTGGGTGGCATCGAGTTCATCTGTTCGATACACGCGCCCAGGAGCGACTACATAAATGGGGAGGTCGCGCTCCAACATGGCACGAATTTGAATAGGTGAAGTTTGGGTTCGCAGCACCGCACCGCTGTCTTGTGATGTGACATAAAAGGTGTCTTGCATGGTGCGCGCAGGGTGGTCAG
>CAZVLV010000236.1:0-3078 GCA_964628015.1 uncultured Aquiluna sp.
AGGCATTTCTCTTGAAGCCTCAATGTCAAAGTTACTGGCCACAGATTCTGCAATGGCCGTCACAACTGATTCCGTCCAAGTTTTAGGCGGAAACGGGTTTACATCGGACTACAGGGTTGAGCGCCTCATGCGTGAAGCCAAAGTCCTTCAAATAGTCGAGGGAACAAACCAAATACAGCGTGTTGTTATTTCACGAGAATTACGTAAATGGCAATGAATTCTAATCAGGGATCCATTCTGTTCCTCAATGCTGAGGTTTACTGTCAAGATGTGCCTTTCGCGTCTTCAGTCCTCGTACAAGACGGAATCATCACGTGGATAGGCGATGCTTCTGGAGCACACGTCCATCGTGATCTCGCCGATAGCATTATTGATTGTCAGGGACATTTTCTTGCCCCTGCGTTCGTTGATGCACATGTTCATGCATCAAGCACTGGTCTTCTTCTTGATGGCCTGGATCTCACAGAGGTAACAACTAAACACGACTTACTTGACTTGCTGTCCAAGTACGCCAAGGTGCATAAGGGCGGAACAGTCATTGGCCACGGATGGGACGAGTCTCAATGGACAGATCCACAACTTCCAACACGTAGGGAAATAGATCAAGCGACTTGGGGGAGCGTTGTCTATTTGAGCCGCGTCGATGTTCATTCAGCCTTGGTATCTAATGCGCTAGTCGCTCAGGTTCCTCAATCACGATCAATGAATGGGTTTTCCGATTACGCTGTGAGTGCTCAAGCACATGGTGCCCTAAGATCCCATGCACTCGGTCATATCAGTGTGGATCAGCGACAAAGAGCCCAAAGGGCCTTCATGGATCATGCCTTAGCGCATGGAATTGGGAGCTTTCACGAGATGGCGGGCCCAACAATAAGTAGTTGGGAAGATGCTCAAGCCTTGATAGACCGATCTCGGCAAGGAATCGGACCAGAGGCATTTGTGTATTGGGGGCGACTGAGTTCAGAAGGCGGAATTGAAGCTGCATCGGAACTTGGGGCAATCGGTGCAGGTGGAGACCTTTTTATCGATGGTGCAATCGGCTCAAGAACAGCAGCTTTGGCTCGCGAATACAGTGACGCACCCGAGAACACCGGCGTTCTGTACATGGATGCAGATACTGTTGCCACACACGTCTACGACTGCGTTCAAGCAGGTATTCAGGCCGGATTCCACGTTATTGGCGATCGCGGTATGCAAACAGTTCTCGAGGGAATGAACAGCGTCGCGGAGCGTATAGGGCCAGATGTTCTCTCCCGCGGGCGTCATCGGCTAGAGCACGCCGAACTCATCACTGACGATCAACTAAAACTTATCCTTGATTTCAACCTGACATCAAGCATGCAACCATTATTTGACTCCCTATGGGGCGGACCACACGGGATGTACCAGGAGCGTCTGGGCGAAAGATCCCTCTCAATGAATCGTTGGGCGTCATTGCTCAATAACGGATCGTCCGTGTGTTTCTCCTCTGACTGTCCCGTCACGGACGTGAATCCGTGGGCAGCCATCCATGCCGCCATGTTTCATCATGACCATCGAGAACGGATCACAGCAAGAGCTGCTTTTATTGCACACACGAGAGCTGGTTGGCGTGCCTTAGGCAACAGATTTGATAACCGCGGAGTAATTGCCGTAGGAGCATCTGCCGATCTTGCATTGTGGGCCACCACCCACCACATGGAAGTGCAGGTGCCCGATAGTCGAATTTCGCAATGGAGCACCGATCCACGCTCGGCCACGGTCCCATTGCCTTACTTGGGCGACGCTCACACCTTCGTCGAGCCACACTGCCAATTAACTATGGTCTCAGGAAGAGTGCAGTACGTCAGCGAGGATTTTGACGGAGTAGCTCATGCCTGATCTGTCTCGAATTCGTGATCTGTGTCGAGATCGTAACCTGTACCGGACGCTCTTCATTGGGTTCATGGCATTTGTCGCTGGGATCGTTTTCGCCGGTGCGTACGCTCCTTTCAACGTGTGGGTACTCGCACCACTCGCTCTTAGCGCACTCATTGCCCTTCAATGGAAGTCTGGACTTCGGGTCGGATTCATTTCAGGATTTGCATTTGGATTTTCTTCTTTTTTTGCACAACATTTTTGGCTAGGGGTGGTGGGAACTGACGCGCATTGGCTGTTGTCGCTCTACCTTGCTTTATGGATAGCGATCGTGGGTGTTGGCACGGCATTTGTATCGAATCGAGCGCCCACAGCAGTCGCCGCCATAATCATCGTGGGTCTGTGGGTAACCGAGGAAGCGCTCCGTGGGCGTTATCCATTTGGTGGGTATCCGTGGGCGAGAGTTGTATTTAGCCAAGCAGATGGACCATTTGCGTCATGGGCGACCTTGGCAGGTGTCCCATTCGTTACCGCTGTAGTCGTAGGCTGTGCGACTGTTCTAGCCATCCTTGTTCGTGCACCGCACAAGAAGAACTCTCTGATCGCTGTAGCGTTTATTCTGGTAGCGATCGTCGTTCCACGGTTTATTAGCGTGCCTATAGATTCGCCGAACACAATGACGATAGCCGTGATCCAGGGGGGAACGCCCCAAACAGGCTTAGGTGCCATGGATGTTCGGCGCGCAGTTCTCAACAATCATGTATATGAAACCGTTTTGCTGGCATCAAAGGTAGCTGAGGGATCACTTCCGCAACCAGATCTGGTTCTTTGGCCCGAGAATTCCTCGGATATAAATCCCTACACGGATGCGAATGCATACGGCGCCATTAGCACGGCTGCCGAAGCTGTCAATGCTCCCATATTGGTGGGTGCCGTGGTCGACTCCGTGGAGAGTCCCGAAACAGAGGTGTACAACATGGGTATCCTCTGGGATCCAATTTCTGGGCCAGGGGAGACCTATATCAAAAACGCTCCTGTTCCATTTGGGGAATTTATTCCATTTCGTTCACTGCTCACTCAGTTCATCAGCAGATACGACAGGGTGCCACGCGATTTTGCCCACGGCCAAGAGCCAGGAATTTTTCGCATTAATGGAGTGACACTTGGTGATCTCATCTGCTTCGAAGTTGCAGTGGATCGAGTCGTGAACCGAGTTATGGACGAAGGTGCAAATATCATTCT
>CAZVLV010000237.1:0-1260 GCA_964628015.1 uncultured Aquiluna sp.
TGTGGGTGTGGGTGTGGGTGTGGGTGTGGGTGTGGGTGTGGGTGTGGGTGTGGGACTTGGAGATGTCGAAGGCGATGTTGAAGAAGAGATCGCGGTCACGAATGTCACTTGCTCGGATTTGCTCAGACCTGGTTGTGTAACCGTCAACGGTGCACCTTGTTGGCAGCCATCGGGCGAATCACATAGTTGAATCGACCCTGTTGATTCTGAAGGCTCCGAGCAAGTGTCATTCACCAAACAATTGCTTATTGTGGTGTGACAGATCGGTAATGTCGCTGACATCAATTGAAGATCAACAAAGTAATTCTGACCGCTCTTGAGGTTTATGGTCGTTTCACTCAAAACTAGCCCAGAAACGGGATTGCTAAATGCAACCGTGAAGGAACAGAACCCCTCATCACAGTCAGCGCTCGCATTATTGAGAGTAACGGGGGTCGAACTGTTGCAATTGCTGGCGCCTGAGCCGTCAATTGTGCTGAGCACCATGCTGTAAGCAGGCATTCCCGACATACCTATTGGACAGATTATCAAGTAAGAGGTTGAGTTTGACGACACTTCATTGGCCTGAACCTCAAACTCGCCGTTGAAGTTCATCTCGTTGAAGTACTCCGTGAGTACTTCGTCGTCGGGAGTCGTGGGGCAACCCGGGAAATTAGTGGCCACAGTTGTCGCACTGCTCACATAGGTGGTGCCACTGCGCAGCACTGTTCTGAGCGAACGATCCCCAGTGCCAGCCTTAGGAACGGTAACTTTCTTGCGCACCTGGTAAAGCCCTGCCTTTTCCGGTGCACACACACTGAAGGTTTTGCGTTCCGCAGAACCATCTTTGTTGGTTGTATTCCACGTGAAAGCGCCCTGTGTTTTCCACACACTTGTCGGTTTGCCTGTAACGTCAATTGCACGAACTTGCACTTCGGTGCGCAAAGTTTTGTTGTGTAGTGATGGGTGGGCATGAGCGCGAATCACGAGCTTTTCATCGCTGTTGAGCACATGATCGTCAGTACCTTTATGGTGACCATGGCGAATGCAATCGTCTTTATCGCCATCTCCCGTAGGATCGCAGGCCTCATTAACACTCGACACAGGACCACCGCGCACCTCGCCGGCTTGAGTCACGGGAAGGACGGGCGAGAGCATGAGAACGCTGGCAGACACTGTGGCAATTACTAGACGTCGATTCTTCACTTAAGAAGAATACACTGCCAATTCAACGCAAAAATAATGAGTTAGGAACTGTGTAGGGCGGGTCGGGCTCGAACC
>CAZVLV010000237.1:1270-3076 GCA_964628015.1 uncultured Aquiluna sp.
GAACCGACGACGACCGAATTATGAGTTCGGGGCTCTAACCAGCTGAGCTACCGCCCCTTGGACGAATCCGAGGAATCTTAAGCCTACAAGTTGGCTTATTGCAAGGGGATGTGTGACCTCACGTAAACAATGTGTCCGAGATCATGAATTAGCACCATCATCTGCTCGGCTAGGGCTACCCTCACCCCATGAAGAGAATTGCACTCACTGCCGTTGCCACTCTTGCACTAGGAAGCGCCTCCATTTCACCAATTTATGCGGATTCATTTGCTTTGCAGGGAGCAAGTGACACGGGCCTGCTGGGAGTCAGCCCATTTGCCATGAACATTTCCGCCAGTACGGACCGCGTCTTCTACAGTGGTGGACTTGGGGGTGGTGGTTGGAGCATGTCACTGTGTCCCATCACGGGTAACTGCACGGGTGCACCTCTGCCCTTTGGATTTGGAACGGACTACACGCAGGTCACATTGACAGATGGGTCAATGCGCGCCTACTTCATTCAACCCAGTGCTGGTGCAAAATCCATTGCCACCGCGAGCGTGACATATAACGCTGCAGGTATTCCTCAACTAGGCCCAACAACAAATCTCGGATTCAGTTCTCCTCCTGGGCAAAATGCCTGGGGCGTGCCTGATTCAGTCGTACTCCCCGACGGTCGAGTTCGCCTTTATTGGGTCAGTATGCCCACAGAGCCAATGGCGCCAACGGCACGTCCTTCACAAGCACAAATCACCTGCCTTGTGAAGGCGGTGGGCAAGAAACGCGTCGCTGCAATAGGCAATGGCACGACTTTGACGTCTAAAGACAAAAAGGCGCTGAAAAAATGTAAGGTCTCTCAAGAACTCCTTGCTGGATCCATCGCCTCGCGCACTGGGGAAGCAATTGTCAGCGCAACGTCAACGGACGCCTCAGGGACTCAATTTGTTCAAGATCCCGGATACCGATTTACCGGCGGGTATGTTGATTCGGACATCATCCAAGCCATCAATGGCAACTGGATTGCACTGGTCTCCACCGGCCCTGGTTCACCACCACAAAAACTTTATGCAGCAACTTCCACCGATGGCTTAACGTGGACTTTGGACAAAACTCCCCTTACGGGTAACTCCGCTAATTCACTCGACCCTTCAGCTATACAGACGGGTCCTTCCACCTGGCGGGTGTATTACTCTCAGTCCCCTGCTAATGACCCGTTCAATAATCATAAGGTTGTTGTGGGAACACTGACCCGAAAGTGATGGATGGCGGGATGAATAAATGAGTGATTCACGCAATTCAATCCCGCGCGATCCAGTTAATGACTATTCAACTGATGCAGCGCAAGCACGGAGAGATTTTCTCACCAAAGAAACTGGGCAAACCCTTTCCCACCTATCGCACTTTTCCGTAGCCCCGGAATCCTTAGCCGGAAATATTGAAAACTTTATTGGTGTGGCTCAAGTACCTATTGGAATTGCGGGACCCCTGTTGGTACACGGTGAACATGCACAGGGTGAATTCTTTGTGCCCCTTGCAACCACAGAGGGCGCACTGGTCGCGAGCTACAACCGCGGCATGCGTGTGATTCACGAATCAGGGGGCGCAATCGTCACGATTTCTACAGATCACATGCAACGCTCACCTGTATTCATTTTTCCGAGCGCTCGGCAGGCTCGGGATTTTGGACTCTGGGTTGATTCATCATTCAATGAAATTCGGGCGGTTGCTGAATCAACCACTCGCGTGGGAAAACTTGAGTCGATCACTCAATTTGCCGTAGGACCACTTCTGTACTTGCGCTTTGATTACTCGACGGGCGACGCCGCC
>CAZVLV010000238.1:0-3054 GCA_964628015.1 uncultured Aquiluna sp.
ATGTTGGTGGCGCACGTCTCAATCAGGTGGTGATCATGCGTGCTGCAGCAACTGCCATGAAACAGTGGATGGAAACACAATCGGGTGATGCCGAGGATGAAAGCGACAATGAAAGTGAAGAAGAGAATGACGACAGCGAAGAGAGTGAAGAGGAGGAAGATGATGAGGATGAGGGCGATGATAGCGAGTGCGATAGTGAAGACGAGGATCCGCTTATTCGTTTTGGCAAGATCTGTGCACAGCGTTCCACCGCAATGGCACTTGCACCGATCCCATCCATTACGCCGATCAATCGCCTGCCGCCAGCTCTCCAGGCACAGGAGACACGCGAACCATCTTCGCTTGCTCCTCCACAGCCCATAGATATCCTTCAGCCCCAGAGCGATGTGATCAAATTCCGCGAGGTCGAGACAAATCTGATTCTGAACTCAAAGGACCGCGATTGGATCACCGATGTCGGTGAGAATCGCTACAACTTCAGTGTGCAAATCAATGGAGGTGCTTACTCACAGGGTGATACGACTCAACAGACTGTCCACACCCGTTTCCGCAACATTGTGCGCATTGAGTTTGTCAAGGCAATTATACCCGTCGAGGGACTAACAGTGGTAGTTCCACGTGTTTGTCCTGCAGAGGGCCCCGCCACCGAGGCACCCGATCAAGCGTTCTACTCGGCACTCGCGTTGCCATTCATTCAAGTGCTCATGGATGAACTCCAAGGCAACAACGTTGGCACGACTGACACGGTGGATCGATCACTCGCCATCTGTCAGTATGATGCAACCTGGCGCACAGATCAGATTGCAGGGCATCATTCCACCACTACGAATCGTGGATATACGTTGTTCTTCCCCAAATTCATGAAGGCACAGCGCATCTATGCACCGACACCGCTCAGTAGCTTACAGCGGATGAGCTTCCGACTGCTCAATCCTGAGAACTCGGTGCTTGCAGACACACCAGACGCGGTGTCAGTATCCCATGCGGTTTTTGGTGATCAAGTGTCAGGATCATGTTATGCCGATGCAACGGGCGATTATGTGTTTATTGAGGCCGCCGCGTGGTTTCCGCTATGGGCATTCAGCAAGCTCGATCGTATTCAGTTGCGCGGACTATCGTTTACAGGATCAACAACTGCACTGACTGCCGCTGGAATTGCACTCAACAGTTGGCTTCAGAACTCGGCAGGGCATGTCGTTGTTGGTATTGCACATACTACGGCCGCGGGGCCGCCCCTGGTTCTAACAGACGGCGCCAATGATTGTGGGTATGCCAACTGGATCATTGTGCGGAATCGTTTCTCAGATCCGACGACGGGTGCATGCTCGCGCTATCTATTTACGGGGAACGCCGGCGATGAGGCCACATTTTCGACGGAGTTGGCTGCGTGGACAAACACGGGTGGTGCTCTCAATCTGAGCCGTCAAGTGCAGCTGTTTCTACGTATCATAACACGAGAACTCGATAATACTTCCATCATCCGCCCTGATAATGTGTGATATGGCGCGCAACGAAACTGACACTCAATTTGGCAATCCTGGATAGAGGATAGCCAAAATGGGTTGGCTTTTAATTGGAATGATCATATTGGCAGTGGCGCTGTTAGTGTGGGCCACTACCGCAAAGACAGAGGAGCATTTTCTTACAATGGATATGGACACGGCCACCGCCCAGCGTCAGCAGTTGCAGTTTGAGGGCGAGCGGCGCTACAATGATCTGGGGCGGCTCCAGGCACCAGGGGGTGCACTCTCTCCCGATCTGATCGACGCCGCCGTGTCACAGCCGCTGGCCAAGCCTTCTGCGGGCACCACTTCACTACTGACACTCGTCAACTCCTCGCTGGGTCTGGGTGCTGGTGCCTCAGGCAGTCGTGGTGCGAGTGTCGAGCAGACGGGTGCCGTGGCCGAGAAGATCCGATTCTGTGAGTCGCTGCCACTCGACTGTTCGACGCTCGATGATCCGCGCATGGCCGAGTGCGGCATGTGTCATCGCGATGGCACGGATAGCACCGGCAAGGCACACCGTGGTGGTATGTATATCTCGGCAGATGACATTATTCGTGCCAACGAGCGTGCTGAGGGCGCCAAGGCTGCATACCAGCCAACAGTGGGCACCTGCAAGCCGCAGAACTTTACACTTATGCGCGATAATTGCGAGATTCGCGAAAAGCAGCTCGTGTGTCAGTCGGCCGGTGCAGCAACTGCGGCCAATGAGTGCGGTCAGTGCTATGGTGCGGCCCCCGCGGGCGCCACGGGCCTCCTCTATGTCGGCCCGAAACCTCGCACTTTCACAGCGGTTCTTGTGCTGAGCCATCCCGGTATGCACAACTATCAGGGCACCGGCACGATCGTGACTATGCCCGATGGCAGCACAATTAATGTGGCTTACAGCGAGAATCCGCTGTTTGCCCCCACGACGGTCTATCTTAATAATGTGAAGGAGGGTGACACGATCGGCATCAAGGTGTTTGGTGTCCCGATGGTCTGGTGTGCTTGGCTAACGAGCCCTGATGGGAACCGCTCTGTTGGTATTGACATTGGCCTTCAAAATGAGTCGGCGAATCCTGGTCTGGTGATTGCCGGTGATAAGCGTGCAGCGGTGATTGCCAAGGCAGCAGCGACATACAACGGTGACGTATGGGCTTCTTTCCAGCAGCAGGTGCCTAACACGGTGATGTGGTATATGCGCCGCGATGAGGTGCTCACCGGTGGTATCACCGCCGCTACATATGGCGATGCAGCGGGTAATGCTATCGCGATGGGTCCCCAGATGAAGGCATTCGCAGGCAACTATACTGATATTCCGGTGAGCAGTGCCACATTTGGCACGGACCCTTCTCCTGGTCAGCCCAAGAGACTCACTGTCTCGCTAGATAATGGCCAGTCGCTCAATGTAGCCGATGGTGCGACGATTCCCAAGGCGCGCCTCAACAACACGGCGAACCTCCAGGTCACGTTTCCTGCCACACTCGTGGACCCGGCCTTCCCTGATGACAAGGCCGATTGCCCCACCGGTCCGATTGTGTTTACAGAGGTCGGTGCCGGTCTGATGGGC
>CAZVLV010000239.1:0-3040 GCA_964628015.1 uncultured Aquiluna sp.
TCATTGCCCGCTGGTAATGGTTAGGTGGTATTTGTGCCGGCAGAGACTTCACAAACTCTTGATCGCGGATTGCGCGTTCTTGAAGTTTTGGCGGAACACCCAGAAGGTTTGACCGTGACCGAGTTGGGTAACACGCTCGATATTGGTCGGACGGTTGTGTATCGCCTTGTAGTGACCCTGGAGAGCCATAGTTTGATCAGGCGTTCACCCGATGGACGTTGCCGATTAGGGCTAGGCCTGTTGTCGCTAGCAAGAGTGGTGCAGCCCTTGGTTCGCGATGCGTCATCTCCGACCCTTCGCATGCTGGCTGAGGCTGTTGGTTGTACCTCATATTTATTGATTGCCGATGGCGCCGATGGGCTTGTAGCAGTTGTTGCAGAGCCGCACAGATCGGACCTACACGTCACATTGCGCATTGGAACGCGAACACCTTTGGAGGCTAGTGCAGGAGGCCGCGCGATTTTAGCCGCACGAACTGCAGGAGGACGTCAGCTCGATCCGCAATGGGTGGTCACGAGTCTGGAGAGTGGGACCAATGGGATTGCGGTAGCCCTGGCGGGACTTACCGGGTTGGAGGCCAGTGTCGGGATTATCTCCTCGAGAGAAATCCCCGAGGCGGAATTTGGTCCACGTGTGGCTCGGGCCGCAGGCGAAATAAGTCGTTTGCTCAGGTGACACGCCCACATAGGCCCGTGGCTTGAGCCCAGAGCCGCTCTGACGCACAATGGGGTGTGCCTTCCCCCACGATGATTAGATCTATTGTTGCCATTGCTGCTAGTGCATCCCTAGCGGTAGGTCTGACCGCAGCACCTATCCAGGCCAACAATCCCCCTGTCAAAATCGTGAGCGGCTGGATTCCTTATTGGATGTCCTCGCAGAAGATTCCGGTGGGAATAACCAATGCTGTCAACAATGCCGATGTAATTTCTGATGTTTCGCCATTTTGGTATTCGGCAACAGGGACAAGTGGTGGAAACGTCACTGTTGGGTTCAACGCCAACTATGGTTCTGCCACAGCTAATGCGGCGTGGGCAACCGGTCAATTACGCAATGCGGGCATCACAATCCTGCCTGCCATCGCAGATGCAGCTCCTGCCAAGCGTATGGCGAGCGTGCTCGCTGATCCAGCAAAAAGAACTGCTCATGTCAATGAGATTGTCAATCTCGTAATGTCAAATAATTACGATGGCATCGATCTAGACTACGAGAAATTCGCGTTCTCAGATGGAAGAGCTACCTGGGATTCCACGCGACCTAACTGGACAGCTTTTGTTCAACAATTAGGCGAAGCATTGCGTGCCCAAGGAAAACTTCTGTCGGTAACGATCCCACCACCTTGCTCTATGAGTGGTAATTGTGGTGGCCAAAATGGTTATTACGTGTACAACATGGATGGTATTGCGCCATTTGTTGACCTGATTCGAATCATGGCTTATGACTACAGCTTCTCCGTGGCAGGTCCTATTGCTCCCTACAACTGGGTACGCAGCATTGTCCAGTATTCCGCCTCGGTTATGGATCCTCAGAAACTTCAAATTGGTGTACCCACGTATGGGCGCTTTTGGACTCAAAAGAAATCAGGTGGGGCGTTTAAACTCTCGGGAACGTGTCCTAGTTCATCAAGTTCAGGTGCAGAGAAAGCGGCATTTAATTCACTCACTGCTCGTGGCTCCATGACCGATGCAGATATCCCTGCCTTCATTGCCCGTCAGGGCGGCCAACCCGTTTGGGATGACGTGCGCAAAGAAAGTTACTTCGAGTATCAGAAGCAGGTAACGTGGACTGACTCGTCGGGGAGCAGCCAAACATGTACTGCGTCGAAAATTATGTGGTTTGTTGGGCCGCAGGGAGTTTTGGCACGGACTCAACTTGTGGGTGAATTCGGCATTAAGGGTGCGGCATATTGGACAATTGGTGGAGATAACCCTGAGCAATGGCCATTGATTCGTGCCTATGCGCAATCTCTGGCACCTGCTGTACCTGAGGTCGCAGTTGCCGCCCCTGAGGTATTTGTCGCGGGGCAACCGAGTGTTGTCACGGCCTCGGGTCGACTCAACGGAGCACCCATTGTTAGTGCGCCCGCGTCACTTCAGCAATCCGTTGGTGGTAGGTGGGCTGATATCGCTTCTGGCACCACAGGTGCAGATGGTGCGGTGGGATTCCCCATTGACCTACAAACAGGTGGAAAGTTTCGGGTAGTGATCGGAGCTACTGCAAGCTCACCTGAGGTTGTGTCGAATGACTTCACCATCAAGATCTCACCGACGGTGACAGCCAAACTCAAGACACCCAAAGTGACGAAATCCGGAACCGTGAGAGTAAGAGTCATTTCGCGCCCGGGCGTGCAGGGGCAGAAAGTGGTACTTCAACTCCGACAGAAAAATGGCACTTGGAAGAAAGAAACTGTTGCCAGAACAGGGGCCAATGGTCGAGTTTTGCTGAAGGATCCCGCACCGAATGCACGCGGCAAGTACACCTATCGGGTTGTTACCCGAGCAATCCGCGGAGTATTGCCAGGTGTGTCAAATGAATTCACCGTTCGAGTGAGGTAGCCGAAAGGTCGAACCACCTCAGTAAGTCGAAATCAGGGCTCATGCCGGTTTCTGCTTCTATCAAACTTGGATCTGGCAGTGACTGAACTAGTTCGTATGCATAATCCAGGTAACCTTGGAGTTCGGATTCTGGAGCCTGATCATGCTCCTTGGGATAAAGAAGTTCGCCTGAATCTGAATAGGTCAGCATGCTCAATCGCAAGGGAGGCTCAACGGCGCCCTCGCGATGATGCCAGCGTCCCGAGGCTGCATCAAAGCGATAAAACGGCAGAAGCTTCCAGCCATGTTCCGCAATCAGCTCCACGGCTTGAATGATGTATGTGAATACGGCCTCAGAGATGAAGTAATTGAAGTTGACGCGAATCCATCCCGGTTTTATGCCCTCGCACCCGGTGCTGATTTCGCGTTCATATTCATGAGACGTGTCGAGGTCAATTCCCAGCAATCTATGGCCATACGGACCAGCGCACGAACACCCTCCACGAGAT
>CAZVLV010000240.1:0-3034 GCA_964628015.1 uncultured Aquiluna sp.
CGTTGGAGTTATGGTTGCTAGGGCGACCATATCGGTGATCAACATTGAGGAAAGTGACAATGGCGCACAAGGATAACGAAGAGCCGCTTGGCAATGAGGAAGGCAAGCGGGCGGATCTTAATCAAGTCGAAGAAACTCGCCGCAAGCTGATGACAAAACTCGTAGCAGGCGCTTTTGCCGTGCCCACAGTGTTGATAACACTGAACAGGAATGCTGCTCACGCTTCAATTCCGAATTGACGTGTGAGCTGCTCCAAACTCCAATAGCAGCATTGACGTTCTTCATTGACAACAAAGTAAGTTAGCAAAATTCTCCACTCTTGTGACCTTTAATCCAATGATAAGTCCTAATGTGTCTTGGGAGCATACCACATCAGAAGGTTCATTATCGAAAGCTGTGGAGAAGGCCTGGCTGTTGCCGATATTCTGTCAAATCGTGTGGATCTTCTCAATGGAAGCGCAGCACTCACGTGGCTCTATCTCGAAGAGGGGCCATTCACGACCGATGATATAGCGAGACAGCTTGCACGCATTTATGGACTAGACCATTCAGATGTGGCTCCCGCTCTGATTGGTATATTGGAGCAGTGGAAAATGGATGGCTGGTTGAGCCAAAGCCAAGATGGCAGTTGGTCAATCTCGCAAATGCCATCAGTGGACGCCGGGGAGTTCGATAATCTGCACCCAGACATGAAGTCCGCTAACGGCGATGGTCGTGTTTTACTGTGGTGCCGAAACCTAGTGATCTACGACAAGACGGTTCTCCTTTCCGTTTGGGGCACTACAGAGTTTGCCTTCTCTGCTGACATTGAGCGATTGCGCGGCTTCCTGAGCGGAATTCCCGACGCGCTTCCTCGCCACATCGACGCTGAAGTCAGCGTGATATTCGGTCGTAGTGGTGTCGCCGTAAAAACGTTGCAGAATGCGCATGTGTTCCCGACCTTTGTGGAGGCTTCAGCAACACTGCACTCTCTGCTGATACGTGCTGTCGCGGCATTGCCAAATGGCTTTACGACGCTTCATGCAGCTGCAGTCAGCAAGGAACAGGGCACCATACTCATGCCTGCTGTCAGTGGATCTGGGAAAACTACGCTTACGGCATACCTTGTCCAGAGAGGGTGGCGCTATGGAGGTGATGACCTTGTTGGTGTAAAGCTGTCCGGTGACGCTGGGGCCTTAGAACTCTGCCCCTATCCTACAGCAATGGGCATCAAGCAAGGATCTCTGGCCGTTCTGGAAGCCCTTTACCCCCACATCCACGGAATATCACCAACCGACTATGGTCAAAAGACAGCAAGGTTTTTGCCTGTCGAAAGCGACCTCTGGACGCCAAATACAGGCAACTGGCGGAACGTCCGTGCCCTGGTCTTTCCGCAGTATCAGGCGGAAGCGGAGTGCGATCTGGAAGAGGCTACGCAGGAAGAGGCACTTCGGGCAGTATTAGAGGCGGGAATAGGCACGTACGCCAAGGCCGAGAGCGGTCGGTTCGAACTGCTTTTTGAGCTGATCCGCGTCACACCCAGCTACCGAATGCGCTATTCAAAGCTTGCTGAAGCGGATCAGCATCTTGCGTCTCTTATGTCGTGATGCCAGCCTTCACCTATACAAGTGCAGTCACGAAGCAGCATGTTAGATGAAATTCACTCAACTCGGGCAATGTCCACTGTCTTCGTGATATGGAACCACGGCCTCCGCTTCGGTGACAGGCAGGTGTTACAGACCAACCCGCAATCAACCTCAGGTTTCTCGAATGCTCCATGAGGAAAATTCCTTACAGTATAACAAGTGGCTACTGAAATCGCTGTCGCCCTATGGAAGCATCGAGAACATCCCCCAGGATCGCGACAGCTGGCAGGCTATCTTGCAAATTGCCGATCGGGGACTTGTCCTTCCAAGACTAGCGCTTTCGCTGCAGAGCCGACAAGAGGAGCTACCCTCCGATGTCCACGAGTATCTTCAGCTAACGCTTGAACTCAATAGGTTGCGCAACCAGCAGCTCCGCTTACAGCTTCTGGAGTTGTTACAAAGCCTGAACAGCATTGGCATTGCACCAGTCGTGATGAAGGGCGCAACCTTTCTGCTCGATGACAGCATCGACCTAGGCGCCCGGGTGATGCTCGACATGGACATCTGGACACCTAATGAAGCGGATTTAAATGGAGCAATGGGATGTCTGAAAGACCTCGGTTACGAGATGCGGGGCGAGTTTTTGGATTTCTCAAAGAGCCAACATCTCCCTCCGTTCTTCCTGGATGGCAGTCTTTCTCGTATTGAGCTCCATCACAGGATGATCAATCCAGCCTATGGTGCCATCGTCAACGAGGAAGATGCGATTTCTGGCCTGATTGACAAGCAGTATCAGCGTGTCTGCTATAAGTTGTTAGATGAGCTATCAGCTCTGCGCTTGTCCTATGTGCAATGCAGATGGTCAGGTAAGCATGGTCACGTCAATGTAATGAAGTGGCTTGACTTCCTAGACCGCTTGAAACAAGCGGAATTCGCTGAGATCACGGGTCCTTGGGAGTTCGGCATTCGCAACAATGGTGACGATGTCGATGCGCAGTTCTTCACAGCACTCTCGCAATACTGCTCACTTCCGTATCGCGGCAAGATAGATGCTCAATTGATAAGAGCATGGGAAACCGCACAAAGCCAACCCACGTGGATGCGCTTTTCTCGCTTCGCTTTGCGTAACGTCTTTGATCCTCAGAAGTGGCGGCAAAAGACCCCAGTCGAGATTTGGAAGGCTCTAGCATTGCGCATAAAGAACCTGGGTAACATCTATATGGA
Organism: uncultured Aquiluna sp.; assembly: GCA_964628015.1. Lineage (GTDB taxonomy): Bacteria > Actinomycetota > Actinomycetes > S36-B12 > S36-B12 > UBA4592. The sequence continues at coordinate 2,790 of CAZVLV010000240.1, forward strand.
TGCAAAGAATCGAAATATATTTTGACGTGTATATCACTGATGGACCCACCGTCTCGACTGTGTGGCGGTAGGATTGCTGCACAGTGCTATACTGATGCCAGGTCATTGAAGTCGAGACATGACTTCAAGAAATCGGCTTAAACGCCGCGTCCAAAGCCAACGATGCTAGATGTTTAGTCCCGACATTTGATGGAGCGGGCTGAACCTCAAGCGTTCAGGTTCTTTTGTCCAGTGTTTGCAGGCGA
>CAZVLV010000241.1:0-3016 GCA_964628015.1 uncultured Aquiluna sp.
TTCTTCCGAAACAGCACCTTGTCAACGACGTTTGTAATGAAGTTATCTGTTTCTGCAGCTTGGAATCGCAACATTCCAAGAATGTCATCAGCCACACCGCCCGTACTCTGACGCACAAGTGATGGCAGATCTATCTCTTCAATTACGTAATCAGCAATTTCCGTCATAGGGATGCGGTCAAGTATGGGATTGATATCTGCCCGAGCAACAATCGCATTGACATCTACATGCTGAACAACAATGTCTGTGAGATTAATTCGAGAGACGACTGCATTCACTGCCACGGGAACAACAGCATCAAGGAACGAGTTTACGGCGCTTCTCGTTGCTTCAGATGCTATGTGCACACATGTTTCCGTGGAGAATTTGGCCAAACTCACGACACCTTCAACAGCAGTAGCTGTGCCCGCTACAAATGGATAAAGAGACCCTGCACTCATAGGTGCAGTTATCTCGATCGTGATCTCTTCTTCCATGGGAACATCATGCTCTAGTATTCACGGTAAACATGTGGCCATCCCTGAAAAAATGATTACTGAGCGGTGAGTGGACCAGTTTTAGCTTCAGGAAAATAGTTTTGACCAATTCCACTTGATCGCTTGGGCACCATGACCGATCGGAACCACGAGACGATTTCATCTCCATCTTGATTAAGCCCACGGGTTTTCATCCGAATGATTCCCATTTCTGGCCTAGATCCGCTCTCCCGCTTTTCCAGACAAATACTCTCCGCGTAAATGGTGTCTCCGATGTAAACAGGATGAGTGAGTTTGATGTCTGTCCATCCGAGATTGGCTACGGCATTTTGACTCATGTCAATAACGGACAGTCCAAGGACAAGCGCCACAGTCAAACCGGAGTTGACAATGATTCGACCCTGAGTAATTGGATTACTTTCGGCCAGATGCGCATTAAAGTGATTTTGATTGGTGTTACACGTAAGTAGCGTGAACCACGTGGAATCTGCTTCGCTAATTGTTCGACCAAATGGGTGTTGATAGGTCGTGCCTACTTCAAAGTCTTCAAAAAAACGGCCTAGTTGAGCGGGAATAACAGAGGCGGTATCGCCGGAGTGATCGGTCACAGAGAAATTATCTACTGTTCGCCCTCGGTGCGCTTGCGCCACCGATCTTCCATGCGATTCATAAACCCACCGGTTTTTGGAGACTTGGGCATTTTGGTTATTGGAGTATCTGCGCCACTGCCTTCTGCCCCGCTGTCAGTGATTACTGCCCGCGTAGTGAAGGCCGTGTAGGTCAAGACAGCACCAATAAGCATGATGGTGAACCCAGCAACGCCAAGTGCAGGCGTGAAGGCGACTCCCGCGATCAAGAGACCAAGTCCGGCCAACACCGCCAGCACTCCAAGCGCCGCTCTTCCGCGACTAGCACTACCACCAGCGGTTCGAATGTTTGTGGCAAATTTCGGGTCATCCGCATAGAGGGCTTGCTCCATTTGTTCCAGCAGTTTTTGCTCGTGCTCAGAGAGTGGCATCTGAGCCCCCTTTCGGCGAGATGGTGGGTGACCCCACCGGACTGATCCAAGGATATGACGAATATCCCCTGAGGCAAACCGCTGCCCCGAAATTGTCCGCCCGAGGGTCGAATTGGTAGTGAATTTCAGGAATTTCGGGCATATCTAATCGTCGCCCTCCGCCGGATCCGCCCCTGCGACCGTTCGACCAGGTTTCACCGCACTCGGTCCATATTTTGAGCGTAATTTGTCAATGGCAAGTTCCGCTTCACGACGGCCATGCTCAGGTGCCCCCATGAGAAGCTGTTCGGGCGCCTCCGCCACCGGAACGAGCCCATCTACTTTCACACCGACTAACCGAATTCGAACTCGCTGCAATCCCAAAGCTTGATACAAGTTCCATGATGTTGTGTAAATATCGTGCGCGAGGTCGGTATACGTCCCGGTTTTGGATCGTGTAATTGTGGTGAAATCCGCAAACCGAAGCTTGAGAGTGATCGTTTTCCCCCGGTAACCTGCGGCGCGCAATCGACCAGCAACTTTGTCCGCGAGGTAGGTGATCTCTGCGCGAATTAACTCTGGGTCATCTACGTCATAGGCAAATGTGTTCTCGTTACTCACACTCTTCTCAGGTTCGTGTGGATTGACCGTGCGCGGGTCCCTTCCCCATGACAGTTCATGCAATGCTCCCCCAGCAGCGCCCAGTGCTCGAGTGAGCGTGGTGACAGGGGTATTCGCAATGTCGCCCACAGTGTGTAGCCCTAGGCGGATAAGTTGCTCCTCTGTTTTTTCACCCACCCCCCACAACGAACCAATGGGTAACGGATGAAGAAAATCGATGACCGAATCTGTTGGGACAAGAAGAAGACCGTCTGGCTTGGCTCGAGTGGATGCAAGTTTCGCCACAAATTTTGTGGAAGCCACCCCTACGGAGCATGTAATTCCTTGTTCATCGAATACTCGAGCTCGAATTAATTCGGCAATTCTGACCGGATTGGAAAGTCTGCGGAGAGCACCTGAAACATCGAGGAAAGCTTCATCAAGACTGATCGGTTCAACGAGTGGAGTAATTGACTCAAAAAGTGCCATGACATTCTGGCTAACCATCGCGTATTTGTCGTGATGCGGCGTGAGAATGATGACCTCGGGAGCGATTCGCCGGGCGCGCGAAAGCGGCATGGCCGAATGCACACCCAGTTCACGAGCTTCATATGTCGCAGTCAACACGACCCCACGATTGCCCTGTGCAGCTATTACAACCGGCTTGCCTCGAAGCTCGGGATAATCCCGCAACTCAACTGATGCATAGAAGGCATCCATATCAACATGCAAGATATTGCAGTCGGTGTCATTGGATCCGAATCCAACTTTCCCGCTGGGACGCCGCACCTGGCTTCGACTCACTCACCACTCCTTATTGCTACATTGATTATGCCCGTATATGTACTGTGTTCGCAGAAATCTTGTTTCAGACATCTCGTTTCAGAGATCGCCTTGCCTTACCAACCCGGTGTCCCTGGCGACCGATGCCACAGCTTGGTAG
>CAZVLV010000242.1:0-3000 GCA_964628015.1 uncultured Aquiluna sp.
TGCCCTTCACGGGCAGGAAATTTTGAAAGAAATTGCAGCGGCAATAAGGATGAGCAAAACTGCGTGGGCTCGTTTGGGTTTGAGTCCCCACATCTCGGCTTTCTCCGCGTTAAATGACAGGGCTAGGAGAGGCCTATAGAGAATCGTTGCAGCGCCGATTACGAGAACCGCAAGTATTGATTGAGTGACTAGATCACTTGCAGTCACGCCAAGGGCATCGCCAAAGAGGATCGTTGTCAAGCTTCCGGAATAGGAATCAAGGCGAGAGATAATCACCACGCCGAGTGCAAGCATTCCGACGAATAACAAGCCAATGGCCGTGTCCTCGCTCAACGAAGTTTGGCGATTCACCACTTCAATCGCTAAGACCATGACGAGAGCTGCCACGGCAGCCCCGAGAAGTGGATTGATGTCGAATACGACAGCGGCTGCGACACCAGGGACAATTCCATGGACAAATGCATCGCCGAAGAAGCTCATGCCACGAAGAACGAGCCACGTGCCAACGATTGACGTCATGAGTCCGGCAAGGACACCGCCAATTAACGCCCGCTGCTGAAAGCCAAGTGCAAACGGATCAAGGAACCACTCCACAAGGGCTAGCCTTGCAGACCCTCTGAAATGAGTTGTGCGTTGGTCCGCATCATGTCAATGTATGTGGCAGCGGGGGAGTCAGGTGCACCCAAGCTCTCCACATACAAGGGAACAACGGCAATATCTCGCCCAGTTTCGGCAGCAACAGCATCAGCCAATGCACTTGGCTGTGCAGCATTCGTAAAGATGACATTTACGCCTTCGGCATTGATGACTTTCACGAGATTCGCAAGATCCGCGGAACTCGGCTCTGCAAGTGTGGTACCAGCGGGAATTACTGTTCCGGCAATTTCGTATCCATAGGTATCGGCGAGGTAACCGAGCGCTTCATGGTCTGTCACCAGAATTCGTTGATTGGCAGGAACGGATTCGAGGAGTGCGCGCACTTCACCTTCGGCGTTACGCAAGGACGTAGCCGTCGTGTCAGCACAAGTGGTGTATTCCTGATTACCGGTAACTTCGGCCAACTCTGCTCCAATGAGTTGAGCGGCAACGGCCATCCGGCTCATGTCAAACCAGAAGTGAGGATCAAGGGAACCATGATCGTGGCCAGCTTCATCGTGACCGTGATCATCATGTGAGTGATCGTCATGTGAGTGATCGTCATGTGAGTGATCGTCATGGCTGCCCGCGCCGAATTCAATGGGGTCGATGAGCGGGCCTACCTCAAAAATGGTGGCACCATCGGTTGCAGCGTTTGCTAGCGAGTCTTTGAGTCCTGATTCCAGCCCAAGGCCGTTAGCCACCACGAGGTCAGCATTAATCATGCTTGCCACTTGGTCTGAGGATGCGGAAAAGTCATGGGGGTCGGTGCCAATAGGCATGAGAACGGTGACGCTTCCACCGGCACACTGAACGATCTGTTCGGTGACATCTCCCAGAATGGAGGTGGTGACCACCACCGATACGCCTGACTCCTCGCTAGGAGATGTTTCTGGAGCGGCACTCTCTGTGACCGCGGAGTCGGTACCTGTCTCCGTCGCTGTGGTGGTGGAGTCGGAACTCGAGCAGGCAGCAAGGACGAGCGCAGAGACGGCAATTACAGAGACGGCGGCGATACGTGGTCTAGTCATGGGTCAAATGTACTCTAAATGAAAATGAGTGTCAAATTCGTTAAGGATGCGGGTGCTAGAACTGACCGGTGACTTTGTAGAAAGCCAAGCCAATGAGTGCCAGCACGACAAGGAGCCGAATAAATCTGCGCCCCCCGCTAAGAAGTGGCCAAGATAGTGCCAGCAGCCATCCCAGGAATGCGGCAAGGAAGAGAAGGAATATCGCACCCAGCCAGGCGAAGGACCCAGAGAGTACTAACCCGAGCAGGAGTGAGGATCCAATGGCAATAACCAACAGCCATCGAGGCATTGCAGTCAGCCGAGCCATGTAGGGAAAGCTTCGACGCTCAAACTCTGCGCGCTTCGGGCTGACGGTGGGTCTCCTTGACGATGACTGGTGGCGCGAAGGGGGATTCACGGAAGGCTTGCGGGCGGGGGAGTTATTGGAGCCTTGAGTACCCGGCTTCTTATTCTTCTTATTCTTCGATGCCATGTGAACTCCATTATCCCGATGCGATTTGTCCCGATGTGATTCAAGCCGATTACTAAGGTGAGATTACTGGGCGCGTGCATTACGGTGACCGTGTGTCCAGTGAAAACACACACCATGCCGCGACGTCACTAGGTTCGCCTGCCTTGCCGGATTTTATGAACGTGGCGGAGGCTCCAATCATGGTAGTCACTCGAATTGATGTGAATGAACCCGAAGACAAAGAGTTTCTTGGTACCTGCATGAATATTTTGGGTAGTCACCCAGGGTGTCTGGGTGTTGAATTGGGTCGATCACTGGACTCTGAAGTTGAGCACATTCTGGTCAGCAGGTGGAGCAATGTTGGACTTTACCGAAAAGCCTTGAGTAGCTATCAGGTCAAATCCGAGGTGATTCCATTTATTTCTGTGCGCACACGTGACTCCTTCACTGCTGAGATTGTCGAGTTCACGGGAATGGACGGTTCTAATTCTTTTGCTAGTGGATTGGCGGCTGATGCTTTTACGTATCAGCGTGGGAATCATCAGCGTGGGAATCAATCGTGAAGTTTGCAAACCTCATGGATGCGGGCATCGAGTTAGGTGCACGCCTTGCACATGTGCCTGCCAAGGTCCTTCTCGCGCCGATCATGCCAAATGGAGTCCCTGTGGCACTGGGAATCGAGAGTGTTCTGGGAGTGCGAGATCTCGCGCCACTCCACGTGGAACGCAGCTCCGAGGGCGTTCGCGTCAAAGAATTCGCTTTCGCGGAATCCGACGCCGAATTGCCCTCTCGCGTGGTCGTCGTTATCGACGATGGCGTCGAGACGGGTACAGCGGCAAGAGCCTGTGGTGCGTGGCTGAAGGAAATAGGCGTTGTCCATTC
>CAZVLV010000243.1:0-2988 GCA_964628015.1 uncultured Aquiluna sp.
GGGGATATGGCGCTGGTCGATGTCCATGTGTTTACGCCCAGCTCCCTACGAGAAGTGAGAGCAGGTAAAAGGACACTCCAGTGGAGATACCAGCAGCCAGAACTGCAGCGCCTGTGCGTACACCGTGTGAAATATTCCAGTTTCGGTGGTGCAAATACTGTGTCAGAGTCGTCATTGTCTTGTCTTTCCCTCGTGGAACACGATTCGCGGTCGGGTTCAATTCCTGAATTTAGAAATTCCTTATTGCATTCATCTATTCATTTATGTATTGACTTGTTGTGCCTCTCGATCAGGTCCCTCCCCGCCTTGGAGTGCATTTCTGGCCTCGGGGAAGTGAGGTCAGAGCGTGGAGCGGGCAGAGGCCTGATCGAGTCACTCAGGAGCCTCTACAAAATTCCTGGAATAACCTCCTCACTCAGGTCTGAGAAGTTGTCTTCCTGGCCAGCGAGGTATTGCTCCCATGCAGCCGCATTCCATATCTCCAGCGTTGTGCCATTTCCGACCACAATGACTTCGCGATTAAGGCCGGCGTATTCGCGCAATGCGGGCGGGATCATGACTCGTCCCTGACGGTCGGGAATTTCATCTGTTGCACCAGAAAAAAGGACCCGCAAGTACGCCCGAACCGCTGCGTCAGAGCGGGAGGCAACGCTCAAACGCTCGGCGTACTCGGCAAAATCCGCTGCCGGCCACACCACTATTGATCGTTCTTGCCCCTTGGTGAAAACCAATCCCGACGCCAATCCTTCGCGATATTTGGCGGGCAACACCATGCGTCCTTTGTCGTCAAGGCGGGGTGATTGGGTGCCTAGAAACATCCTTCACTCCCCTCCCTTACGAATCTTTTGTCACATTGGTTTCTCCAAGTAGCGCCACAATACTCCATTTCCCTCCACCGTCAACCATCTGGTGGGTATTTTTTGCCAGAATCCCCCACAGCCCAGCGTGCACCCGATACCGTCAACTGGGATCTAGAGTGAGCTGGTGCCCTCCCACCAGCCGATTTACCCAGGCTCAGATAGATCAATGCTCCCCATCAGCGCGCCACCTGCTGCCTGTAGCAGGAGGGCGGTCAGGACCGTTGTGGCCGTCATGGCAGTCACATCACTGGGCCTGATGACGGCCTGCGGGGCTGACATTGCCAATCAAGACGTGCAGCCCAGTGCCGTTTCCAGCTCCCCAACGGCCGCCTCTACTCTGGATTCGAGCTCGGTCCCAAGCCCGACTCCCACGCCTGAACCAACTCAGCCGTTATCTCCCCTCACTGGACTTGTTCAGGAAAGCCCACAGCCCGTCCTGGTGGTCAAACTCGATAACACGAGAAATTCGCAGCCACATGCGGGAATCAAACAGGCTGATGTGATTTACATTGAAGAAGTTGAATACGGAATCACTCGGTTGGCTGCTGTATTTAACTCAACCCTTCCCGAAAGGGTGGGCCCCGTGCGCTCAGCACGCATCACCGACCTTGATCTCCTGAGTCAATACGGAAGCCCAGGTTTTGCCTTTTCTGGTGCACAAGGAAAACTTTGGCCTGCGATTGCAGATTCATCATTAATTGATCTTTCTGCCAATAAGGCGCCCGCTGACTACTTCCGAGATCGGAATCGGCGGGCTCCATATAACTACTTCATTAATGGAAAAGCAGCTGTCAAGAATCGCGATGACATTTCCTTAGACCGCAATATCGGGTTCATATTCTCCGAAGAAATTCCCTCACAAGGAATTGTTAATGAATCTGCTCGAATTGAATGGAGTTATGCAAGCGCAGGATTTAACTATGACCCCAACAATATGAAATATGCGGTAAGGCTCAACGGTGAACGAGCCAGATCAGAAGAGGGCGATGGTCTTCAATGGGCTGATACGGTGGTGATCCAATTCGTCAAGCAAAAACCATCTATTTACTTTGATCGCGGTGGCGGCAACACGCCACATGCAGAAACAATCGGGCAAGGAAAAGCCATAATTCTGCGGAACGGCATGGCGTATGAAGCAAACTGGTCACGCCCCGACGCACAGACAGGGACAATCTTTACCAATGATTTAGGAGTGCCCATCGCCTTCAAGCCGGGACAGACCTGGATCGCGCTCTACGACAAAAAACGTGACGTCACACTAAAGCCACGTGAAAAAAATGTCACACCGAGTAACACTGTTCAGCCGAGCGTTTCACCTTAGTGACCTTTCACGGCAATGACTTCTCGCGAACCATCCGATTCGTAGAAGAAGATGGCGAACTGCCCGAAGTCGCGGGCCAATGAGCACCCCAGATTAGAATCCATACCCCATGCGACAAACCCTGGTTCACGAAATGATCTATCCGGGGAGAATCCATCCGCCTCCCAAATTTCGTAATTCGTTCTCTTCAGTGCTTCAAGCAGTCGTAAGTTTGCTTCTTGATTAACAGCCAGAGTCGGCCGTAGTTGCCCGGGGTTCCATCCAGTGATCACGACTCCACCTTGACCACGCTTTGTAACGAGCGAGACTAGTTCCTGCCATTCGGCATCAGGTGCGTCGAGAGGACGGGCTTCAACGAGTGCAGATTCATAGATATCGTGTAATTCCTCGCGGGGGGTATCCACACGAGTGATATCCGGATTGCTATGACGCATGAATCAATATTACGCGGATTCTACGAACGAAGATTCGGTGATGCTATGGCGCAAACATAGGGGTTATTCCGAAATTCCTGATGCACGATCTCTATCGCCCATGAATCTCGGATTTTTGACTCCTGCGATCTAGAAAAAGTCACCAACAATGCATCTTGAACGGTGAGTTGCCCTTCACGCTCAGACACCACCCACCGCTGCAAGGATCCTGCTAATCCAACACGCTGAGCTTTACCAGCTGATTCCTTGGCGCACAGAATCTCGATAGCACTCCACCTGAGCAGCAGTTCACGTTCTTCGGGCAGCAATCCCCTCACTATCCGACTCACATCTCGATCTGTTCGCTCAATATCCACTCCCACCGGGCTAGTAG
>CAZVLV010000244.1:0-2970 GCA_964628015.1 uncultured Aquiluna sp.
AAGATTCTCAACGGCGCGCCAGACCCCGGAGCTGAACTCCCCGGGCTAGGCGATTCGCCGGACCCACAGGAGCCAGGAGACTCTTTCCAGGAAGTCACACAGGTCGATATTGAAGCGGTCGCTCGAGACGCCATTCGCATTCGACTCGTGGAGACATTTCAGTCTCATCAGCTGGCCGAATTGACAGCGGCAATTCTTCGAACGCGAGGGTTGACCTGTGTCGTTAGCCCACCCGGGCCGGACAAGGGAATTGACATTGTTGCCGGCGGTGGCCCTCTTGGGCTCGACTCCCCGAGAATCGTCGTTCAATGCAAAAGCTCGTCATCCCCAGTGGACATCAATGTCATTCAACGTCTCCAGGGAGCAATGGGCACCGTCGCAGCAGAACAAGCCCTTCTTGTGGCCTTTGGCGGTGTCAACAAGTCAGCCGCAGAGTTGCTCACCAATCAACAGTTCAAACTGAAGGTGTGGGATGTGGATGAACTCCTCAAGAACTTCCTCCATTGCTATCACGACCTTGATGAATCCATCCGGGAGTTGATTCCATTGAAAAATGTGTGGACCCTGTCTAACCCCGATGAGTGACGGCGCATACACCCCGCGATTTGTCATCGTCGTGGAGCTCGACAAGGACATGCCGCGTCGAGACCCCCAAAAACCTCATCTCTATGTCGGGTTGACGGTCGAGGATGATGAAGTCCGTTTCGAGAAACTAAGAAACGGGCGCGCCTCCTCGCAATTCAATGGTCACTTCGTGCGACTTCGCAGAGATTTGAATCAGCTCGATGGAATTGAGCTCCATCCGGATAAGGCGAGAGATGCCCTCGCTCGCGAAAAGAAGCGCTTAGCCCAACTCGGGCATGCCATCAACGGCATCGCCAAAGTGTGGAATTGTTACGTCATCGACCTCGAGCCATCCGGGAAGAGGGCCGATTCGAGAGCCCATCATGTGTATGTCGGTCAATCAGAGCACTCCCCAGTTGAACGTTTTGCCATCCACAAGGGACCTAAGCCTCTGCCGCCAAAGCGCGACCTTCGTTCACGGGTCGTTCACCGCCGTGGCAAGCAACTGAACTATGAGTTGATGAATTCACTCGAGCCGCGTGGGCCTTTCTTCACCCAAGAAGATGCTCTTGCGGCAGAGCGTCTTTGGGCCGATGAATTGGATAAACGTGGTTTTCACGTCGAAGCAGGCGATGCCACGCCAGGGCGAAGAGTTGGGAGAGCAACATGACCATCAACCTTGTTTCGTCGAACAGAATTGACTGGGCGAGGCCGGATGGCTGCCCGGCCGGGTTCGACACTGACTACGTCGTTGTGGGCAACAGCGATGGTGGGGGAATGGCACTCGAGGTGGCCGTAACCTCATGGACCAAGGCCGAGCCACCCACCCGAGAGGCGTTGACCCGCCTGCACACAATCCGCCTCAACAAACGAGCCCAACCAGTGGTACTGGTGGTCGAGACGCCTCAGGGGGCCCTGGTCTTCGGCCCGAACACGGCTTCAGCCCCGATGGGTCCGCTCTCTGTCGACCAAGTTCAGCGTGTAGTTCAGGCGGCACTGGATGAACCAACTGCGCTCGCAGCGCGCGCGCGCCTTGCCGGACTCGTCCAGGCAATGGATTCGACCTCGATGCCGGGGGTCAAGAACTCCGGGTTGTTCGCGAATCACGAACTTCGTGTCGGCGTGCCCCAACGCTCCGATTGGGCTGATGCTTGTGCGCGGTCGAAAGCCTTGCTCCCGCTGAAGGGACAGCAACTCATCGAAAAGCTGGGTTTCAAGGCAGGGCGTGCCGGCGCACACGCGCTTCTTCTCACCGGAGGGGGCCCCAGGGCCGAAGCAATCGCGGTGATGCTTGATGAACGCGAGGCCTTCGATGCCCAGTCGCCACGATTTGCAGTGTCTCCAGTGGCGTATGGGCTTCGTATGGCCGAGCAATCTGACGTGCCGTGGCTCATCATGCTGCGTGGTACTCAATTGCGTCTGTACCCGGCTCGAATTGAATTCGGGGTCGGCCGCAAGGGTCTCGCCGAGACCTTCTTCGAACTTGACCTCCCGCAACTCACTGATTCGACGTCTGGTTACCTTGACCTCATCTTCTCGGCTTCCGCGCTCGGGAAAGACGGCACGGCCTACGAAATCCTGCGTAGCAGCACGCAGTATGCGGTCGCCCTTGGGGAGCGACTCCGGGACAAGGTCTATGAAGACATCATCCCCGAGCTTGCCGTCGCGGTTGCTGAAGCACTCGTGGAACAGGGCTACGAGATTGACTCCGATGGACTCGACCTGGCCTATCAGCTGACGCTGCGTGTGTTCTTCCGGATGTTGTTTCAGGTCTACGCAGAAGACAGAAAACTTCTGCCCTACGGCGAGAATGCAAAATACGACCGCAACGCCATCAAGACCCTTGCAAAGGACCTCGCCGAAAACCCTGAACAAGAGTTCGACGAGGACTCAACCTCATTGTGGGATGACCTTGCACAGGTTTGGCGAGTCATCGACTCAGGTGACAAGTCATGGGGAGTGCCCGCATACAACGGCGGGCTCTTCTCCAGCGACAAGGAACTCCACGAACACGGTCACATCCTGAAGGACATCCGCATCTCCAACGCGGTGATGGGACCGGTGCTGAAAGCATTGCTTCTCGACGAGGCCGACGACGGCGAGCTCGGGCAAATTGACTTCCGGTCTCTCAGTGTCCGCGAGTTCGGAACGATTTACGAAGGACTACTGGAGTCGAGCCTCGGCCTTGCGGAAGTTGACCTCACTCTTGATGACAAGGGCACATGGATTCCGGCAAAGAAGAAGGATGACGTCTACGCCTACGCCGGTCAGGTCTATTTCCACAACACCAGCGGTCAGCGCAAGGCGACAGGTTCATACTTCACCCCCTCGTTTGTTGTTGAGCATCTACTTGAGAGGTCTCTTGACCCTGCACTCGATGCACATCTTGAGAAAGTTGCCGCACTA
>CAZVLV010000245.1:0-389 GCA_964628015.1 uncultured Aquiluna sp.
CATGCGGTCATCGAAGCCTTTTGTCAGTCCCTTGGCCTCGACAACAACGGAACCCAGTCGTGGACCTGGTGGAATCTGGATTTCTTCCATATCCAACTTGCGAGTCTTTTCGGCTTCTGCCGCCATTTCTTCGTAGCGATCAAGTCGGGCCCGTGACTTTGTTTGACGTGCCTTGGCATTGGAGCGAACCCATTCCAGTTCTTCGGTCAATCGCTTTTGGAGTTTGACGTCTTTTTGCCCTTCCACCTTGAGTCGGGCTGCCTTTGTTTCTAAGTATGTGGAGTAGTTGCCTTCATAGGGGTAGGCCCGGCCACGATCGAGTTCCAGAATCCACTGCGCAACATTGTCCAGGAAGTAACGGTCATGGGTAATAGCAATGACCGTGCCCG
>CAZVLV010000245.1:399-2955 GCA_964628015.1 uncultured Aquiluna sp.
CCAACCACTGCACACTCTCAGCGTCGAGGTGGTTAGTGGGTTCGTCCAGCAGGAGAAGATCGGGCTTGCGCAATAGCAGCTGACATAGCGCTACCCGACGCTTTTCACCACCGGAAAGAACGGAGACATCTGCATCGCCGGGGGGACACCTCAGGGCATCCATTGCCTGCTCAAGTTGATTGTCCAGATCCCAGGCATTGCGGTGATCAATTTCTTCCTGCAACTTACCCATTTCGGCAAGGAGGGAATCATAGTCAGCATCTGGCTCGGCAAGTTCCACGGATATCTGATTAAACCGATCAACCATGGCCTTAGTCTCGGAGACTCCATCTTGGACGTTCTCCAAAACCGTTTTGGTCTCGTCCAGATTTGGCTCCTGCATGAGAATGCCAACTGTGAAGCCTTCGTGGAGTTTCGCTTCGCCATTGGAGACATCGTCAATGCCCGCCATGATCTTTAGCAGGCTTGATTTTCCTGCACCATTAGGTCCAAGAACACCAATTTTGGCACCGGGCAGGAATGCGAGAGTGACGTTATCGAGAACTACTTTGTCGCCGTGTGCCTTGCGTGCTTTTTGCAGGGTATAGATGAACTCAGCCATGGCATCGGAGCCTAGTCGGTTTCGATGCCATGGCTTCGCTCTACCCGACGGTAACTACTTCTCCGGTCTCGTGATCAACTTCTGCAATAACTTCGCCATGCTCGGACACAGAATCGAGGAAATCGACCGAGTCCTGTCCGAGAGCATCGGCAAGCATGCGCCGTTCACTTTCCACTACGGAATCTCGCTTTACTCGATGGAAGGATGAAGTGCCTTTGGTGAGATCATGCCCCACTGACACTGCCTCAATATCGACATAACGCATGATCATGGTTTGATCACCCACGGTCTTCTCGTGCTCACGGCTGCGAAGGCGACCGGTGACGATTACCGGCATGCCCTTCATCAAGCTGGTCGCAACATTGTGGGCCAAATTGCGCCAGCAACTCACGGTGAAATAGTGAGTGTCTCCGTCAATCCACCGCTCCCCCACGCGATCAAATCTGCGCGTAGTGCTCGCGACCCGAAATGACGCAACCGCCTCACCTGATGGCGTGAATCGCATTTCTACTTCGTTGACCAAATTACCTAAAACGGTAATGGTGATGTCGTTCATATGAACTCCTGTTCTTGAGTTGCCAACACCCGATCGGTACTGGCATAGAAATCAGGGTTTCAATGAATATCGCGCGCAGTAACCCCATTCACTCCCTCTGTGGATGAATTACCTTCACGGAAAAAGTTGTGGACAAAAGAGGACGGTCCGAATGCCGGGAACATTCGGACCGTCTTCGCTGTTTACCGGCTAACCGGTAGCCAGTCGCTCTTTAATGTCGAATCAGCGACTTGAAGGCGCCTCTTCGATTTCTTGCTCACGGAACTCAGCAGAATCATCCGCACTCTTCTCGCGGGCAATCTTGTAGATCAGCAGGCCGAAGAGACACTTCGCCAAGATATCTGCGACGGAGTATCCGACTTGGCGCCACACAAATGCATCTGCACCATCCCAACCGAACATGGGGATCATGTACGAGATTGGATAGACACCCCAAGTGGCGAGCAGCAGCCAACGCAGACCGTTGATGTCCTTGCCGACCTGTTCTGGCTGAGTCTTGGATGCACGGGAAAGTTCCACGAACAAGACGTACAGAATGTAAAGGAATGGGATTGTGGAGAGTGCACCCCAGATTCCCTTTGCTGTCATGTCGCTGGTGATTTCACCTGGGTAACCAAGAATGATCATGAGTGCTGATGCGGGGATCAACTTCATGAGCAGGTTCTTGCGTGTCTTGCGAGGGAGTGCGAGCACCGCAATTGCTTCGAAGAGCAACAATGGCACTGTCAACAGCCAGTCAACGTAACGGTATCCCTCGTTGAATCCTTCGCCATTGACAAGTTGATAGGTCATTGCATCAAATGCAACTGCTGGGTCTCCAGCATCAACTGCGATGTACGAACCGGTGAAGGAGTCGTAGATTCGGTAGTAGTGATAGGCAGCGATCAAACACACCATTGCCGAGACGACGAGCGCCTGGCGATAACGTGGAAGAACGCGGCCCTGGACTACTAACAAGAAAACGAAAGTTGCAAGCATCGCTGCAAGTGCGAGCGATGTCGTGTTGTAAACAATTTGATATTGCGAGTAAGTCAGTTCCAATACATTCATGTGTTAAGGCCTCCATAGAGCTCGTTAATGCGTCTTGTGGTGCCTCCGCGACTTCCCGGTCGCCGTGGTGCGAGCCCAAGGTTTCTCCCAATTCGCCCAGCCCGCAACCCGAACACGCATGTTGCCTCAAACCGTACTATTTGTCTGGATTAGGTATTTTGCCTTTTTTGGGGCATATTGCGCCTCACTTGGGCGCTCGATTGAGCCAATATAACCTGCGCTAACCTTCCCCAAATACTGCGCATCACGACCAACGCGGAGACATTACCTCTGCCCTGGCGCCCGTAGCTCAACGGATAGAGCAACCGGTTTCTACCCGGTCGGGTGGGGGTTCGAGTCCCTCCGGGCG
>CAZVLV010000246.1:0-2940 GCA_964628015.1 uncultured Aquiluna sp.
TTATTGGCACGTTCATTCTCTTCAGGAACAACCGCCTTGACAGGAATCGAGGCTGTTGCAAATGGTGTTCCTTCATTCCGCGAACCAAAATCGAAGAACGCTGCCACAACTCTTCTCCTCCTTGGGCTCATCAGTATGGCTATGTTCGCAGGGATAACGTGGTTGGCTCTCAAGACAGGTGTCAAAGTCACCACAGATAATTCTTTGCTTGTGGGTTTGCCCGACGGCCAGAATCAAAAAACAGTGATCGTCCAGGTGGCCGGTGCTGTATTTGACAACGCTGGTTGGATCATGCTCTTTATATCGCTTGCCACTGCCCTCATATTGGCACTAGCAGCAAATACCGCATTCAATGGTTTTCCAGTTATGGGGTCAATTTTAGCGCGTGACGGGTATTTACCAAGACAGTTGCATACCCGTGGTGATCGCTTGGCGTTTAGCAATGGAATATTGGTACTGGCTGGATTAGCAATACTTCTCATAATTGTGTTTCAAGCCGATGTGACGAAATTGATCCAGTTATACATTGTCGGCGTATTTATATCTTTTACTCTGAGTCAATTCGGCATGATCAAGCATTGGACCAGATTGATCAAGCGTCAAAGGTTATCGCCCGAACGCTCAAAGTACTTCCGGTCTCGCTTAGTAAATATATTTGGGTTTGTCATGACGGGTTCTGTACTCGTTATTGTTGTCGTATCCAAATTCGCCACGGGGGCTTGGATTGTCTTGGTGGCAATACCCGTCATATTCCTTGGCATGTTGGCAATAAACCGACATTATGAAATGGTGCGGCGGGAACTCTCAACCTTAGAAACCGATAACGTGACTTTGCCCGCTCGAGTTCATGCACTCGTTCTCGTCTCAAAGATTCATAAACCTACGTTGCGCGCCCTTGCCTATGCTCGTGCCAGCAGGCCAAATGTTTTAGAAGCATTGATGGTTAATGTCGATGAACGCGAGTCCCAATTGCTTGAAGAAGAATGGGCACGTCGATCAATTCCTGTGACTCTTAAGATTCTAGATTCACCGTATCGGGAAATCACCAAGCCAATCATTGATTACGTCAAAGCGATCCGGATCGAGTCGCCTAATGACCTTATTGCCGTTTTCGTGCCTCAATACGTTGTTGGTCATTGGTGGGAACAACTACTTCACAATCAGTCTGCGCTCCGGCTTAAGTCCAGACTCCTTTTCTCAAACTCCGTCATGGTTATCAGTGTTCCATGGCAATTGGAGTCGAGCGAAGGAAGTCTTGAAAACGTATTTGACGATGAAGCTCCTCGTGACAAGTGAAACCTTTTCTATCGGCGAGATAGTTTCCGTCCAGGTGGGAAAGATTGTGCACGGAGGCCATTTCATAGCGCACTCTGGCGGTCGCACCATATTTGTTAGGGGAGCAATCGACGGCGAGAATGTTCAGGTTCGCATTACTGCAAGAAGAAAAAAAGTGTATTTTGGTGAGGTCGTCGCGATCGTTACACCGAGTGCTTATCGAGTGGAGCCACCTTGTGCATCCAGTCCAGAGT
Organism: uncultured Aquiluna sp.; assembly: GCA_964628015.1. Taxonomy (GTDB): domain Bacteria; phylum Actinomycetota; class Actinomycetes; order S36-B12; family S36-B12; genus UBA4592. The sequence goes on from CAZVLV010000246.1 coordinate 1,530, forward strand.
GTGGTGGCTGTGATTTCCAATATGTTGATATTGGATATCAACGCACTCTCAAGGCACAAGTGCTTCAGGAATCCTTAGAAAAATTCTCGGGTTTAGACCACGAAGTTATTGAGCAATTAGTCGAGATACACGTGCGTGATCTTCAGTCAGGTGACCAATCTGGATTGAATTGGCGACACAGATCCCGTTTTGTGTGGAGTGATGGATGGCACATGCGTCGGCACTCCTCACGCGATTTGGTGCCCACACCTGATTGCAAAATCATTACGACGGAGATGAGGCGATCTCTCGGTCATGTCACAAACATTCCTGATGGTCAGTATGTCATTGCCGAGGGTGAAAACGGAGTTTCCATTGTCTCTGAAACTTCGACGGTTTCAGGCCCATCGCACCTGAAGCACAGTGTGTTTGATGCTCATTGGAAAATCAACCCGCAAGGCTTTTGGCAGGCTGATCCACTCGTGATTACCGCAATTGCGGAATTCATGGATGAACTCGTCACAGTGAACCAGGGGGATACTTGGTGGGATCTTTATGGCGGAGCAGGTGTATTCGCCGCCTATTTATCTGGGCGCGTTGGTAACGAGGGTCACGTAACGACGGTGGATTCAGATGTTCTCTCATACGAATCTGCAGTTCACGCGTTATCGGATCATGGGAATATTTCGATTATTCGCGCACACGTTAAAGAGTTTCTCGATGTGAGTCCCACGGGATCTGCGTCAAATGTTCATGGTGTGGTCATTGACCCACCTCGCTCGGGTGCAGGGGAGTCAGTAATTCGAATGATCATGGATCGTGAACCTAAGTCGATTGTTTACATCGCGTGTGATCCAGTTGCATTGTCGCGTGATCTGAAGTTTTTGGGGGAGAAGTATCAAGTGACTGCGATCCGGGCATGGGATGCGTTCCCCATGTCCCACCATTTTGAGACCGTGGCATTGCTGACCTCAGATTTATCTTGACGTCAAGATAAATCTGATAGGCTGGATGAGTATGTATTGGGCAGATTGTGCCCTCATGATCTCAACAACTGGGAGGCTAATCGTGTCGAGTTCCGGACATCCGAATTCATTTGGCGCTCGTCAGGAGCTCAGAGTGGGGGAATCCACTTTCGAGATCTACGCCATCGAATCGGTACCTGGATCAGCAACACTGCCATTCACCCACAAGATTTTGCTCGAGAATCTATTGCGCACCGAAGATGGCTCCAATGTCACTGCTGACACCATAAGCGCGATCGGTAACTGGGATGCCTCCGCACAGCCCTCTGACGAAATTCAGTTCACGCCTGCTCGTGTTGTAATGCAGGACTTCACAGGGGTCCCCGTTGTTGTTGACCTGGCCACTATGCGCGAGGCCGTTATCGGCCTAGGAGGCGATCCCACCAAGATCGAACCACTAAACCCCT
>CAZVLV010000247.1:0-2928 GCA_964628015.1 uncultured Aquiluna sp.
ACTCGGTTGGCGATGCAGACTCGGTTGGCGATGCAGACTCGGTTGGCGATGCAGACTCGGTTGGCGATGCAGATTCGGTCGGTGTAGCACTTACGGATGAAGTTGGAGTGGGTGACGGAGTTGGTGTGCGCGTTGCGGTGCGCGATGCACTCGGCGTAGGTGTGGGATCCACATCGGTGAGAGTTGGCACAGCACACACGGGTGGAAGTGAGTCGGTGGGTAATGCATCAAGTACTTGATTGTCGGTCGCTGATTCAACCTCGGTGGGGTCAATTTGTGTTGCGCTCGCGGGCAGAGAAATCAGTGACGCTGCGACAACAGCGAACGCGGAAAAGGGTGCAATGAAGCGGAAAGATCGGGTCCGGAAATGCATCCGAAAACCCTCCTTTCTCCACTTATTGGGCAGCACAAAAAAACACAAAATCATTTGGGGCAAATTGCACGGTAAGTCGGAAAATGTTGGACATCAAATTTTCGATCCACGTTGGGTCGAAATGCGTGACTACCCACATATGGAGTATTCGGATAACCGAATATGTCACTTGAGGTTGAGGGTGGCTGTTTAGTGCCCAGTGTCAGGCGCTAAAGCAACGAAAACACGCAGATCCATGCCCGAGCCACCATCGCGCGGAACTAATTCCCAGCGCCCCGCCGACATCTGGTTAAACAATCGCGAACCGAGACCCTGTTGGTCGCCAATCACGTTGTCACCGTCACTGCTCACAGAAATATCGAAACCATCTTCAACCGGTGATACAGATAGTTCAATACGAGTTGCGTGCCCGTGGCGAACAGCATTTGTTATGCCTTCTGTGAGAACATCGGTGATCATTTCAGTCTCTGCACGAGAACAGTGAATGTCCGCCGGAACATCGGTTGTGATAGTCACAAGACCTGTCCAAGGCTCAACCACCGCGGAAACAGCTGAAGCAAGATCTCCAATATCGATGGAAGCCCACGTAGATAGATCAACATCTGTTAAGCGTCGCGCTTCTTGAAGTGCTTCACGAGCGGAATCAAGATCACCGCGCGCGATGGCATGACGCATGCGCATTGTTGTTGCCGTGAAGTTGGCACCAATTGATCCGTGCAACATCACCGCAATATCTTGGCGAACTCGACGCTCATGTTCAGCCGCATTTGCGCGCTGCACATCGCTCTCGCGTAATGCGCTTCGCAGGCGTAAGAGAGCGTCGTCGCTGGCAGGCTGCCACGCAAATGCCACACTCACAAGTGGATAAACAACAGCTGCACTCACCACAATCAGGATTAATGCCGGAAGCGGCAACGGAGTCGCAAAGATTCCCCAGCGAGAAAGTGCGTCAACCAGAAGCCCCGAAGCGGCCATGAAAAGCATGGATATTCCCACAATCACCATTCGCCCGTGGGTCAGGCGCTTCAGGAGGAAATTGCTGGCTAGGGCGACACACGAGGTGTACACAACTGCAACGATTAGAACCGCCAGTGTTCCCCACGAAAAGTACCTGGCCAGGGGAACAGCCAGGAATATCGCCGCCAGCAAGGGGAACCACAACCGGTAGAACCCCCTGTCGGCCGCTGCGCCGACCAGTTCGCTGATGCGAATATGGCCAATATGCTGGGATTCAACCCAGGTGTCTCGCGAAACCCGGCGAATCCCCTCCTCAGACACCCGATCCAAAGCCGCCAGGGCCTCGGGGGGAATGGTTTCACTGGATAAATCGAGTTTGTCTAGGTCCACCCGAGCGGCCCGCATGGCTCCCTGAACCTGCTCCAGCACACCCAGACGCAGTGCCGCTGTGAGTGCTTCGTCTCGAGTCGCATAAATCAGCTCGGCAACTCTCTCGTGGATCAACCTCTGCCGAACCGACCGGAATCGATCCACGGAATCCAAGGCATATGCGCTGGTGATGAGGATCATGGCACCCAAAACAAATCCGTAGGCAAAACGCGAGATCAGGCTTGTTGTGACCGGTAAATCCATGGATTCAATCGACAGGCCAATCACCACGCTGCGAGCACCCCACGACAGTCCACCAACAAGTACGACAAAAATTACTGGCGCTGGTGTTGCTAAGCGATTACGCAACACGGTGACGGATGCGAGCCACATGACAACACCTGCAGCAAGATACGCAAGCGTGGCCACAATGAATCCGGACACAATCATGTCGGAGGATTGGAATTGCGGAACAGTGGCGAAAACGAACAAGATGGACAGCGGGTACCACAGGGCAAAGCCAATCCACGACACGGCCCAGCGGCCACCCACTCGCTCGCGCAAAGTGAGATTGGTGGCGGTTACATCAGCCGACACCGCCACCCACCATGGAATGGTAGGCCTGGGCAAGTAACACCCGTGGATTCTGATCTGGAGTCGGGTCAATGTCGAGTCTTCGCAAAATGCGAGCAATGGTTGTTTCCACGGAGCGCGCAGACGTGACGCGTCGCTTAGCGATTTCCGCGTTGGTCAATCCTTGTGCAACAAGACGTAAGATTTCCACCTGCAGATCAGTCAATGGGATGTAACCCGTAACGGCACCAATGGGCCGTGGATGAATACCTGTTGCAATGTCCACCTGCTCGCGCAGAGCTTGGGTTGTGCGCATGTCATCTTTCACCGCATAAACAGCCCCCTGGGGCAGGGCACGTTGGTCTCCATCCAACAAGCGCGGATCCTGGAAAGAAGTCAAGATCACGATCCCTAGATCAGGATCCTTGCGACGCAGGCTGTGAGCAAGGTCAATTCCTGAAGGCCCCGAACCCAGGTGCAGATCGATTACGGCGCAGTCACAGTCCACTTCTCGTGCAGCATTCACTGCCTCCTTGGCGGAGGCCACACTGGCAACTACATCGCATTGCTCCACACGCAGTGCTGCTGCCACGGTTGATCTGGTGAAGTCATTGTCCTCCACCAAAATCACTTTGAGTCTGCGCACGAGCGACAGT
>CAZVLV010000248.1:0-2911 GCA_964628015.1 uncultured Aquiluna sp.
AACACGCATGCGGTACGCGCCCAGACTCACAATGAATATCACTTACATGCGGTGAGGCTGGATTGCATCAGCTGGAATGTGACCAAACCGACCAGCCTGAAAGTCTTCAAATGCTTCGATGACCTCAGCTTTGGTCGACATGACAAACGGACCATATTGAAATACGGGCTGACGAAGTGGGACACCACCGATGAGGAATACTTCCAAGTTCGGCGACCTGGACTCCTGGGAATCTGCAGCACGTAGCTTCACTGTGTCTCCGTCAACAAGTACAGCCATTTGGCCGGTAGAGATAGGTCGCAATTCCGAGCCCACGTAGCCGTTGCCGGCGAGGACATAAGCCAACGCATTGAAATCGGTGCGCCACGGAATTTCCACTTCTGCACCCGGAGCGACTGTGATGTGGGTAATGGCAAGGGGGGTGTGCGATATGCCAGGGCCTGCAAACTCCGCCACCTGTCCAGCGAGTACTCGAACGAGTGCTCCACCATCTGTACTGGACACCATGGAGGAATCAATTCCTTGAAGATCTTGGTACTGCGGAGCTATTCGCTTCTTGTCTTTGGGGAGATTGATCCACAGTTGCACTCCATGGAACAGCCCACCCGAAACAACAAGGTGCTCTGGTGGAGTTTCAATATGCAGGATTCCATCTCCTGCTGTCATGTATTGGGTGCCACCCGAATCAATGATGCCGCCGCCACCATTGGAATCTTGATGGAGAAACTGTCCGTCAATTAAGTAGGTAAAAGTTTCGAAACCGCGGTGCGGGTGCCAGGGGGTGCCTTTTGGCTCGCCGGGTGCGTATTCGACTTCGCCCATTTGATCCATGTGAATAAATGGGTCGAGGTCGCTCTGATCAATCATGGCGAATGCCCGGCGCACCGGGAAACCTTCACCCTCGTGACCTTGGGGGGCGGTGGTGATGCGCTTGACCGATCGAGGGCGTGCTTCAACCGGAATTGTGAACCTTGGCAGGGTTAACGTGTCAGCGGTCACAGCAGGCATGGTTTTCTCCTATCGATTGAAAGTAGTTTAGCATTCAACTAAAAAGGAGGCAAGTCGAATTAGGTGTGCTTCATTGCCCCGGTGTCTACTCCATCCAGGGCAGCATTGCGCTTGGCGTCAAGGGAGGTTCGTTGTCGACTCGGATATTCCTCAAGTAGTGCTAGGACATCGTCGATATCGAATTGTGGTTTCTCGCGGAAGAGAGATGCATACACCCAGGTGACGAATTCGTAGTCCTCGGGCGAATCCACCGTCCAACGCCAATGGGATAAATCCCGATCGCCAGAAAAATTCTTCACGGAGAAGTGATCAGGGCGACGGTAAATACCGAGGGTGACGTGTTCGCGTTCCATCGGGTCTGAACTGATGGCACCTATTTCTAGCAGCGCTTGTGAGGTCATGACTTCAATGTCCACGCCATCGGGGAAGGTGGGCTCAAGAGTGTTGGACAGGTAATCGCAACCTGAACCCATGAATGCCTCAACAACCGAATCAATGATCGTGGGGGAAATTAACGGGCAGTCGGCGGTAATTCTGACAACCACGTCGGAGGGAAATTCCGTTACCGCGCCAATAAACCTGCCGAGAACATCCGAGAGATCACCTCGGAAACAATCGACACCCAATTCTGCGCACAGGTCAGCGATGGAGTCATCAGATGTATCGGTGGATGTTGCAACAACGATATTTGTGATGGAGTGAGCTCGTTGAACCCGCTCAATTTGTCTTTGCAACATGGGTGCACCACTGAGTTCTCGCAGTACTTTCCCAGGCAGCCGCGTGGAACTCATGCGTGCTTGGATGACCGCTGTTACGGTCAAAGGATCACTCATGACCCGCTGGTGAACTTGAACTTGACTCAGTGTGGAGAATGCGGATAAAGACCCGTTTTGGGGATTTGCGTCCTCGCAAACTCATGAATCGAAACATTAATCCGTACTTCCTTTTAAAGAGTTCGGTTAATTCACTCGCCTGTTGTGTATCGGCAATGTGAGCGATGGCCGAAATCACTTCCCCTTTGATCCGCCCGCGCATATCGCACTCGGCTATCTCCACATCAGGAAAATTTCGGATGCGTTTCACCTTGCCGGAGTTATCTTCGGTGGTGACATACAGATCGGACCCGGCTTTACCGAGGTCTCGGCTCACGTACCACACGGGAGTTCGGACAATGGAACCATCTTTTTTTCGGGTACCTAAAGAAATGTACTTGCATGGGTGAGAGACAAAAGAATTCCATACAGCCTGGTCCCGCAATGATTCCGCCATGGGTAAAGGTTCCCATACGGACCTTTGTTACTTCAGGTTGGCTTTCAGGAAGTTGCCAACTTTCTTAATGGAGTCATTCCATTCGCCATACATATAGTGCGGCGCACCCGGGTACTCCACGTAGGTGACATCAACGCCCGCTGTTTCTAACGCGTTATTTGTTGCTCGAGCCCAGGAGATATCGCAACTTTCATCCTTGGTGCCGTGAATCATGAGCACAGGTTCGGTGATCCGTGAAAAGAAGTTGCGGGAGGACATATTCGCCCACACGCTCGGATTCTCTTTGGGAGTTCCGTATGCCTTGAGAATCTGGTTGCCAATCGGGTAGTCATTGCGCTGCCATTTATTGAAGTTGTCAGCAGCCAGTGTGCTGGTTGAGGCATAAACGATTGCGGCATCGAACACTCCGGGTTTAACCACGAGAGCTTGGAAAGCGACGCCACCGCCCATTGACCTCCCGAGCAGCGCGACCTTGTTTTTGTCCAGGTACTTAAGGTTGGAGCCCTTTACCGCGAGGGCGGCGCCAATAACGTCTTCGGCGTACCCCAGTCTCATGGAGACATCGTTTTTAGGATCTTTATCTGACTTTGCGTGATTCCGGTAATCCACATGAAGTGCAACGTATCCGTTCTTC
>CAZVLV010000249.1:0-2886 GCA_964628015.1 uncultured Aquiluna sp.
TTGGCGAAGCCGATGGACTTGGCGAAGCCGATGGACTTGGCGAAGCCGATGGACTTGGCGAAGCCGATGGACTCACGGAAGGACTTATCTCGGGCTCCACAACATTGCCTTCTGCCACCGCGGCTGGAATGCAGTCGGTGGTGGTGAAGTAAATGTCGTCAAGGAAATTACCCACACTTCTGTTACCAGATGCTGTGGGGCCAGATTCAAAGCCGAATCGAGTTTCTGTTTGACCTTCCGGCACGGTATAGGTGCCGGTGTGGCGGACCCAACCTGCCGTTAACGCATCGGTAAATGTGTAGATCGCATTGGGATCTTGACCTTCAACACCAATGTTCACACTCATGGTGTCGCCTGCTGCACCTGCAGCGCGGGCGCGGTGCAGTAGTGACCAGGTCAGCGTTTCACCTGGAACAGTTTCTACAACTTGGTATAGCTCAGAAGGTTGGGTTGCATTCAGTTCCGCGAACTGGTTACCCACTTGGGCATTGACACCATTAAAGCCAGTGGACCAAATTTCAATCTTTTGATCTGTTGCCGTGGTATCCCAACCAGGAACATCGCGTTGATTGAGTTGGCGGAAAGACTTAGCCGGAATTGCAGGGAACTCGAAGCTGCCGTTGACCAGAGCCGTGTCCTTCACGGTGCACAGTCCGTCAGCCACTTGCGCTTCCTGGACATCTGCTTCAGTCAAAATATCTGCAGCAAGCCACAACTGGTATTGCGGGAATCCACTCAACCGCACTTGAGTCAACGTGATGCTGGAAACTTCGGTGGTGGGGCGCACCCACATGCTGGCACCTGCGGTATCAACGCCGTTGCCAAGAATTCTCTCGGTTTCCTGGGTCCAGGTAGGGACATCTTCTTGGCCCGCATAGTTAAATGCTTCGAACTTCCAGTCGCGAACATCGATGGGGTCACCATTTGTGTCGGTTGCAGACAACTTGATGTCTTCGGCATCGACGTCGCCCAGAATGAAACTCCATGTTCCTGGCACGGGCGAAGTCTCGAAGTTGACTGTGAGTGAACCTTCCGACTTACCGCTAGCAACACTGCTGGTTAAGTACTGCTGGCCTCGGGATGTGCCGTAATACTCACCAACTGGCGTGGTTGCCGTCAACGTTGCGCTGCGGGCAACTCCCAGACTGGAATCCCTGGATGTGAAATCAACGTCAGGAAAAAAAGTCCCATTCAAGGTTGCGTTACCTAGTGTCGCTGGTGAACCGAGAGTCCAACCCGCATAGACACCCGTTCCATCTACCGCGTTTGACATGGGCAGCAGCGCAATGGTGGCGGCAGCGGTCGTAGCGATAACAGCGGTCAGAGCAATGGGGGTTCGTCGATTCACCTAACCATCCTAAATCCCTAGAGATAAGCGATCTCTCAAGGTTGGGTTATCCCTAGGCAAGAGTGAGAATCTCAGGACCATTTTCGGTAATCGCCACCGTGTGCTCCCAATGGGAAGCCCAGGAATTGTCTGTGGTCACAACCGTCCACTCGTCCTCCAGCACCTGCACCTCGGCTGAACCCAATGTGACCATGGGCTCAATGGCCAACACCATGCCCACCTTCAGTTCCATGCCGCTGCCCGCGGTGCCGTAATTAGGAACAGGTGGGTACATGTGCATCTCGGTGCCAATTCCGTGACCCACATAATCCTCGACGATTCCATAAGAACCGGAATTACGAACAACCGATTCCACCGCCGCACCAATATCTCCCATGGTGTTCCCCGCTCGCGCCGCAGCAATTCCGGCATACAGAGATTCGCGCGTTACTTCCGAGAGTTTGTGGATTGAGGAATCTGCGTTACCAGCGATCACACTGATTGCGGCATCGCCGTGCCAGCCGTCCACAATGGCACCGCAGTCAATGGAAATCAGGTCACCCTCCTGAACAACTGCGCTGCCGGGAATTCCGTGAACAACTTCGTGATTGATACTGGTACAGATCACAGCAGGGAATCCGTAGTAGCCCAGGAATGACGGTGTGGCCCCTGCACCAAAAATACAGTCACGAGCAATCTGATCAAGTCGCGCTGTTGTGACACCAGGAACAACTGCCTGTTCAAGTGCGTGAAGGGTCTGTCCAACAACTCGACCGGCAATGCGCATCAATTCAATTTGTTCAGGAGTTTTAATCTGAACTTTTTCCTTCTTGCGAAAAACCATGGCTTACGAGTTAATCGCAGATGTAATGGCACTTGACACCGAATCAATGTCACCGAGGCCATCAACTTGAACTAAAATTCCGTGGTCTTTGTACACCGCAATGAGTGGCGCCGTTTGCTCCGCATACACCTCGAGTCGGCGGCGAATCACTTCTTCGGTGTCATCTGGTCTGCCTTGCTCAGCAGCGCGCTTGACAAGGCGTTGGACAACTTCATCAATGTCAACGGTCAATTGGATGACCACATTCAGTTTGTGGCCGGAAGAGCGCAGCATGGCATCAAGTTCAGCAACCTGCTCCACCGTGCGCGGATAGCCATCGAGGATGAATCCTGGTTGGGCATCAGCATGGGTCAGGCGATCTCGCACCATGGCATTTGTCACGCCGTCTGGGACGTACTCCCCCGCGTCCATGTAACGCTGAGCCTCTATTCCTAGGGGCGTTCCTTCGGAGACATTGGCCCGGAAAATATCGCCGGTGGAAATATGCGGGATACCGAATGCACGCGACAAAATCGCTGCCTGGGTACCTTTGCCCGCCCCTGGAGGGCCCATAAACACAATCCGCATGACGAGACCCTAGCGCAGGTTACTTCAGGAAGCCTTCGTAGTTACGTTGCTGAAGTTGAGCCTGAATTTGCTTCACCGTATCCAAACCAACACCCACCATGATCAAAAGGCTCGTGCCACCGAAAATAAATTGGGTGGAGACGCCCAG
>CAZVLV010000250.1:0-2880 GCA_964628015.1 uncultured Aquiluna sp.
AACGGCATCACCCCGGGACTAGGTACCGTCCTCGTGGGAGATGACCCCGGTTCACATGCGTATGTCGGTGGAAAGCACAAAGACTGTGCCGAGGTGGGTATTCAATCGATTCGTGTTGATATGCCAGAGAGTTCGACTCAAGCGGAAGTTGATGCAGAGATTGCGCGCTTGAATGCAGACCCAGCTGTGACCGGATACATCGTGCAACTTCCACTACCCAAACACTTAGATTCCAATCGTGTACTCGAACTGATGAATCCAGATAAAGACGCCGATGGGCTTCACCCCATGAACCTTGGGCGTTTGGTTCTTGGCATTGATGCTCCACTGCCGTGCACTCCGCGTGGAATCGTGGAGCTCCTGCGCCGCTATGACGTTAACCTCAATGGCGCCCATGTTGTGATTGTGGGGCGCGGTGTGACCGTTGGTCGTCCGCTCGGATTACTTCTGACACGTCGCTCAGAGAATGCCACCGTCACCTTGTGTCACACCGGAACTCGGGATTTGGCCACCGAACTCAAGCGCGCCGACATCATTGTTGCCGCTGCGGGTGTGCCAGCAATAGTCAATGCCAGCAATGTAAAGCCAGGCGCGGCGGTATTGGATGTAGGGATCACTCGCACCGACCAGGGTCTAGTGGGCGATGTCGACCCCGATGTTGCAAACGTTGCCGCATTCCTTGCACCCATGCCCGGGGGAGTTGGACCCATGACTCGTGCCATGTTGCTGACCAATGTTGTGGAGAGTGCAGAACGCGCGCTACGTCTTGGGCGCTAATTCAAAACGCGCGCTACGTCTTGGGCGCTAGGTAAGAACTCGCGCTGATTGAACGCGGGTGCCGAGGGAATCCAACATTGATAGCCTTATGGTGATTCCTATGGAGAACTCTGGTGCAAGTGTGCATCCGCTACCTCGGCGGAGAGGGCCTCGATTTGCCCAGTGGCCTATTGTGCTGGTGTTTATTGGCATAGGTATTTCTCTCTTGTTGATCGCGACAGATCACTTTCGGCGGGGGTCCATCGGGTTGGCTGTGAGCGTATTGCTCGCTGCTTTCCTTCGACTTTTTCTTCCACAATCTGCGGCGGGAATGTTGGCAGTCCGATCCAAGGCGGTCGATGTTGCCATTTTGGGGTTCTTAGGCGTGACTCTCACCATATTTGCCCTGTGGGTTCCAGCCCCGAACTGATCGAAGGCCCCTCGACAGGGTATCTTGACGTCAAGATATTTCACTCGGTCTAGGTTGTCTCGCAAAGGGGATACGCATGTCACGCTCGGGCAAGGTCGCAGTTATTGGTGCAGGTTTTTATGGATCAACGACCGCCCTGCGGCTCGCTGAATACGACATCTTTGAGACTGTTGTGCTAACCGATGTCCTCGATGGCAAAGCCGAAGGCCTGGCATTGGACATGAACCAATCCCGCTGGATCGAAGGATTCGAAACCAAGATCGTGGGTCAAACAACAGGCACCGATGGTTCCGGCTACGAAGCTATTGCCGGCTCAGAGATTGTGATTATCACGGCAGGCATGCCGCGCAAGCCCGGTATGAGCCGCATGGATCTCATTGAAACAAATGCGAAGATCATGCGCGGTGTAGCGGAAAACATTGCCAAGTACGCACCCGATTGCGTCATCATCAACGTGGCGAATCCGCTCGACGAAATGACCGCCCTTGCACAGATTGTGTCGAAATTCCCGTACAACCGAGTGATTGGTCAAGCAGGAATGCTTGACACCGCGCGGTTCTCACACTTTGTCGCAGAAGAACTACAGGTTCCGGTCTCAAGTGTGACCACACTGACGTTGGGCTCACATGGTGACACCATGGTGCCGGTCGCTTCGGCCTGCAGCGTAGATGGCAAGCCACTTTCGGAACTTCTCTCCCAAGACAAGATTGATGAACTGGTAGAACGCACCCGTAATGGTGGCGCGGAAATTGTTGCCCTGCTCAAGACCGGCTCTGCCTACTACGCCCCCTCCGCAGCAGCTGCTCGCATGGCTCGCGCGGTGCACGAAAACTCTGGAACCGTCATGCCCGTGTGCGCGTGGGTTGACGGAGAGTATGGGCTCTCTGGCGCCTACCTGGGTGTGGAAGCAGAGATCGGCAAAACTGGAATCGCGAAGGTAATTGAAACTCCATTAACCGATTCAGAAAAAGCACTTCTTGCCGAAGCATATGAAGCAGTCAAGGCGAAGCAGGCTGACGTCCAGACCCTTTAACCACATTCATTTTCCGCGAAAATTTCACGAGCGCTCACACAGGAGTAGTCCTTCATGTCACCTAAAATCAAAGTTGTAAATCCAGTCGTTGAACTCGATGGAGATGAAATGACACGCATTATCTGGGATTTCATCAAGCAGGAATTAATCCTCAAGTATCTTGACATTGACCTCAAGTATTACGACCTGAGCATTGAGCATCGCGATGCCACAGACGATCAAGTCACCATTGACTCGGCTCATGCCATCCAAAAGTATGGCGTGGGCGTTAAGTGCGCCACCATTACACCTGACGAGGCACGCGTCGAGGAATTTGGTTTGAAGAAGATGTGGAAGTCGCCCAATGGCACAATTCGTAACATTCTTGGTGGTGTGATTTTCCGTGAGCCCATCATCATCTCGAATATTCCACGCTTAGTGCCTGGCTGGACAAAGCCGGTGATTGTGGGTCGCCACGCATTCGGCGATCAATACAAGGCAACGGACTTCAAAGTGCCTTCCGCTGGAACGCTCACCATGACCTTCACACCCACTGATGGTTCTGAGCCCATGGAATTCAATGTTTTTGATTTCCCCGCAGGTGGCGTTGCCATGGGCATGTACAACCTGGACGAGTCCATCCGTGACTTCGCACGAGCCTCCATGCGTTATGGCTTGAATC
>CAZVLV010000251.1:0-2867 GCA_964628015.1 uncultured Aquiluna sp.
GACTGGCTATCGTGCTGATTTTCAACGTACCCTCGGATACAAGGTCCCATGAAGAATCCGGATATGGAGCAATCTGTGACTTCCCCTAAAGTGGGTTTCTTGCGCCGCAGTGCCACGCCACTCGCCTTGACCGCAGGTGCGGTTCTCGCCATTTCTGCATGCACCCCTACCTTGACTATCTCAACAGTGCCCTTGGATCCGAATCCTGAAGTAGAAATCGTGGCATTTCCTGATGCAACTGCTCCCGTAGACCCTGACACTGCAATTCAGTTAGATGCTAACGGCGGTCTCCTTACCAATGTCACCGTCACGGGTCCCGATGGTCCCGTGTCAGGAGTCCTTTCTGAGGATGGCTCCCAGTGGACCGCCACAGGTGGCCCACTGAAATATTCGGCCGCCTACTCTATTCAAGCAACAGGGTCTGATTCTCGGGGCCGCACTCAAGCTCTCAACACATCGTTTTCCACCATTGAACCTGAAAAGTTTTTCACCGCGCGAGTTTCTCCAAGTTCTGGTCAAGATGTTGGCGTGGGTTTACCGATTGTGGTGACTTTCAATAAGAAAGTGACCAATAAAGCGGAAGTGGAGCAAGCACTGACTGTCCGCACATCTACCCCGATTCTGGGAGCTTGGTCGTGGTCAAATAACCGTGAAATCGAGTTTAGGCCGAAGGATTTGTGGCCGGGTGGCACGCAGGTTGAAGTGGATGTGAATCTCACCGGCGTGGAGGCTAATCCTGGTGTATTTGGAAAACGAAATACGACTGCGAGTTTTCAGTTTCGTTCCGCTGTTGTCAGCGTGGTAGACGCACAAACTCACACCATGGATGTGTACCGGGATGGCGAGTTACTCAGGAGCATCCCGGTCACCACTGGTAAGCCTGGTTTTGAGACTAGGTCGGGCACAAAGGTGCTCCTGAGCAAAGAGCGCTCGCGCATCATGGACGCTGCCACAGGAGGCACCAGCACTTCTGACCCTGATTATTACCGGGTAAATGCCGAATATGCCATGCGACTTAATTACACCGGTGAGTACGTGCATGCAGCTCCGTGGAGCACAGGCAGCCAGGGGAGCGACAACGTGTCCCACGGGTGCGTGGGCATGAGTACAGACAACGCCAGATGGTGGTGGAATGAGAACAATGTCGGTGACGTTGTCATTGTGAAGAACACTTCACGCGGCCAAACAAACGATGGCAATGGAATCACCGTGTGGAATGAGCCTTGGACCGAATGGCTCACTCGTTCAGCCACGGGTGCCCAATTTACCAAGCCACTTCAGTCCTCTGCCCCTGATCTTGGTGCAGCTATCTCAACAGTCGGGGTCAATTAAGCCGGACTGACGGCCACGGGAATACCGCTCAAGACGGCGGTGCCCCCCAGTGGATCAATGTTGTCAACGTTAATCAAGGTATTGACATTGAACTCAGCCCAACCGTGGGGTATGCAGATGCAACCGGGTGAAACATCTTCCGTGATTTCCAGTGGAATAGTGATGCTGCCTGCATCGCTGGAAACTGTGACGGACGACAACCCATTCAAGGAAAGCGCAGTCACGTCGGACGGCTTCATTTGCGCACTTGGTCGATTCGAACCACCGTGAAGTGTGGCAATGTCTTTCATCCACGAATTATTGCTCCGCAGCTGGCGCCTTCCAATGAGCAGTAATTGGCTTGGGGCAGATGTCTCTGCCTGATTGAGTATGCCCGTGGCGGTTGCCAAAGTAGTCAGCAAAACTTCAGGGGCAATCTCGATACGACCTGAAGGAGTTCTGAGCACCTCCGGCAACCGAGGCTGGAGCGGGCCAAGATCGATTCCATGTGGTGCCTCAATCAGGCTCTGGAGCGTGAGGCCATCCGGGTATAAACCGAAACCGTCCCCATATGGTCCCGATCGAATCCTTAAGTCCAGTATTCTGTCAACGCCTCGGCGGGGAGCTACACCAGCCATTAAATCAGCGGGATCAAGTCCGTGGCAGCGTGACGCACTATCGTTGACCGCCTGCTGTGCCACGGTATACGCGATGAAATCATCCATTTGCTCTGGACTGACCGGGCTGTCAGAGTGTATTTCGGCAGCGATTGCGGCCAAAGTGAGCAAGACATCCGCCTCGTCCATTTCCCCTTGTGGTACTGCGAAGATTGCGGGTGAGTATCGCGCTTGATTGCGAACAGCGAGATTGTTGAAAACAACATCATGATGAGGGCGGGTGAGCGGTGACGCAACAGGGAGTACAACATCCGCCAGTGCATTTGTGGCGGTGAGGTAGGGGTCAACAGAAATGAGAAGGTCCAGTGACTCAAATGCTGAACGCAGGCGATCACTGTCGGGTGTCGAAACAATTGGATTGCCACCGACAACAAATACTGCACGAATATGTTGTCCGGTGACTGGATCAGGGGTGTCGATCTCTTCGGCCAGTGCTGATACGGGGAATTCACCAAGAACGCTAGGCAGAGACCGGACGCGAGTCCTTCTTCGTCCAGGAATACTCACTCCGTGACCCGTTCCGGAAGTACCTTCTGTGGAGGGGCCACCCGCGACAGCGAGGGGGAACATGACGCCGCCTGGTCGATCGAGTGAACCAATTGCAATGTTAATCACATCGATTAGCCATGATCCCATGGTTGCCATGGGTAACACGGTGTCTCTCCAGAACAGTCCAGACGTGGTCGTGCCCATTCGTCCGTATACCGCGGCGGAATCGGCCGTCATAAGTGATTGAGCGATATTGCGTGTGGCCTCAGGGTCTATCCCGGTTATACCGGCTACGGATTCTGGAGTGAAAGGACTCAGTTGTTCCTTGAGAGCAATAAGTTGCTCCGGATGAATCCAATCGTGTGCTGCTCCCAAATTCTGCTGCACTGA
>CAZVLV010000252.1:0-2861 GCA_964628015.1 uncultured Aquiluna sp.
CGATTAATTGTTGGGACTACCCCGCTCCACCAGCAGCCTTGGGTCTTGCTCGCAACGCACGGATATGGTCGAGCTAGGTTGCTGTCCCTGAAATCTCACGCGCCATGAGTTGGGGCAATGCGCCCTGTACTTCTTGGTTTGATCACGCTGAAAAAGCACCACAACCTGTTCGATCATCTACGACAGCGCCCATTGTGATCATAGGGACGAAATATGATCCCGCAACGCCGCTGCGATGGGCACGCGACCTCAACAGACAACTGCCCACAAGTGACCTATTGATTTATGTAGCGGACGGCCACACCGCTTACCTGAATGGAAATCCGTGCATCGACCAATATGTGGATATCTATCTCATGACCGGCCAGACTTCAGGAGACAAGACTTGCCGCTGACATCACGTGGCCAAGCGGTCAGGTGTCTGAATCCTTGTCAGGATCCTGCACGGATTCCACTTCAGCGAGAAATGCCTCCACCTGTGCCGCGATTTGATCAGCGGTGGGAATTTCCGAGTCTGCTAATCCACCTGCACCCGCGGTCAGGGCCGCCGCAATTTGGTCATACTGAGACTCAAGTGCCGTGACGACAGCAGCGAACTCTTCGTTGCCTTCCAACTGTTCGGCTATGTTCTCAAGAGTTCGAGTGGCTTGCTCTGGCAGTTCACCCCGTGGAATCACAATGTCTGGTCCAGCAAGTAGGCCATCAAGTAGCGCCAATGCTCCTTGAGGGAACTCAAACTGTGCTAAATAGTGCGGGATTTGCGCCGTAATTCCAATGGACTTCACGCCTATTTCTCCAAGCCGCAGTTCCAGCATTGCTCCGACGTGACCTGGAACCTCTATTTCGCCGATGACCGAACCTGCACCGAAAAGCAGTTCACGATCGTTCCCATGGACGGTAAGTCCAAGTGGGCGTGTGTGCGGCATGGGCCAAGGGATCGCTGACAATCCCACCGCGTGAGTCACACCGTATTTGCGCACAATCAATTCGACGGCGGAGATAAATCGATTCCATTGATAATCCGGCTCGGGGCCAACCAAAAAGAGAAAGTGCTTTCCGTGAGAATCCGTGACATCGTGGAGGGAAATTCGTGGCATGTCGACAGACGCAAAGTGGTCGACAACGAATTGCATGCGAGGACGTCTTGCTCGGTAATCGATGAGCTCGTCGATATCAAAGGATGCAACCAATGAGTGTTCACAGGAGTCGAGAATGTGTTCGGAAAGAAGCCTGACGCCACTTCCTGCGTCAACAAACCCGCTGAATGCATGCACGAGGATAGGTGGAGACTCAAAATGAACATCGCGATGTTCACTTATAAGGTCACGGGAATCGCGCATAGGAACACTTAAGCACGAAGGTCACGGAGACACGCAGCCGGTTACCCTCAATTCGCGGAAGGCGAAATCATGAACTGGGATCTGCATCAACTTTTTTTGCCGCCTTCTTGGCAACCTTTTTGACAGCCTTTTTTGCGGGTGGTGTGTGAGAAGATTCGGTGCCTGCTGAGGATTCGACTTTCTGAGTTGCATCAGGTTGGATCGCAGGAGCAGAAGGTCGGGGCGGCGTAACCGTGGCCTCAGCCACAGCACTTGGCCAGGGATCACGCGCCACCGACTCAGCTCGTTCCACCTCACGGCGCTTCCACCACAAGAAACCCGAAATGGCGGCGCCCACTAGGGAAACAAGAAGAAAAAATCGTTTCATGAACTAACGGTAACAAGGAGCCTGTGAACCCGTTCGGGAATCACCGATTCTTAGCAAGGTATGTCAGAAATTGGTCCTTTACCCGTTCATGAAGAAACTCGGCCTGATCCGCTGGTGGGAGGGTTAATGCATATTCACACACCTTTGACCAGGCACTTCCAATGGCTCGCGTGAGGGAGGCCGCCACCGTGGCGGAAATCGCGGAGCCTGCAATGTGACCACCCGGAACGAATCTCAGCATTTGAGTGACGGCATAGCGGCCGGCTTGCGTCGCTCCGCCGGTGAGAATGGCAGCGCCCGCAATGCTGAGTGCACGTGCCCTGGATTGAGGCAACCCATAAATCGCAGTTATTCGGGCAATCATTGCCACCTGATGTGGAACAAGGAGTGCGGCATCTGCAATGGGAATCGGTACCGCCCCGATCCCACCTGACACGATCGCCGCCTGTTTAATGACCGCGGCGGCGGCCTCTTTTTTTCGACGCACATCCACCTGTTGAGCTGCAGTGAGAGCGTTCGCAACGGCCACTGGAATTACCTGATGGGTCGCTGCCACCAAATCCACTAAACCAAAAACAATTGATTGAGTGAATGGATCAGGCAGAGCGTTCGTCAAATAAACCTTGCCATCGATTTGCGTCGGCAGACCAATGGATGCGATGTAGTCCGAAAACTCAATTGCTTCGGGGTGAATCACAATGTGATCGTTTTCTTCCAGAGCGGGAACTTGCGTCATAACAATCAGGACAGGCAAACCCATGGCGCGAAGTGCCCTAATGAATTCTGACTGGGCTTTCTCAAACCTACGATCAGACCATCTCACCACGTACCACACAGCGTGAATTCGTTGATCGAGTGGCTCAGAATTCTTGGTACTGACAATTCGTTCCAAGCCCGAGAGTATGGAGTCCCCCGAAGTTCCTGTCTCAAAGCCTTCCGAATCAAATACACCCAAAAATCCATTGGAATGAAGGTAATAGTTCATTCCTTTTGTCACGGGTTTGCCAATTCCAGTTGGCGCTATATCTTGCCCAAAGACGGCATTAATGAGAGTTGATTTTCCACTGCCCGTTTTGCCAAACACAGCAAGATTGAATCGGCCTATTTCCTGATAGGCATCTGCGAACTCTTTGTGAAATAACTGAACAACACCC
>CAZVLV010000253.1:0-2848 GCA_964628015.1 uncultured Aquiluna sp.
CGCTTAAGGAATTAGGCGCTAGTGGAGTCGATATTTATTTCGACAACGTAGGCGGCGAAATACTTAATGCGAACCTTGCTTATCTGTCCTTTGGTGCACGGGTGGTGATTTGCGGGGCAATCTCCCAATACAACGCCACTGAAATCACACCTGGACCGAGTAACTATATGAATTTACTCGTGAAGCGGGCGAGCATGAAGGGCTTCTTAGTTTTTGATTATGAAAGTGAATTCAGCGTAGCTCAACGACGCATTGGCACGTGGCTGGCACAAGGGAAAATTACGGCACCCGAGACAGTTGTCAGTGGCGAAATCACCGATTTCCCATCGACATTGAATCGACTCTTCGCCGGTGACAATCTTGGGAAACTTGTACTTAAGATCTCCTGAATCACAAAAAGCCAACTTCTTTTCGATTGCTCACTAAGCCGTCTCTGGGACTCAGTAAGCGTGGTGGCGTTCATTTGCAAGGAACGAGTGTGCGACCTTGCCGCAGGAGTCTGGTGGCTCGGCGTTTCCGCATAACTCTGCCAGTTCATCAAACAAGGCGACGTTAAGCCAATACGCCGACTCCGACTCACCAATAAACTCCGCTTGCTCTGTTGGTGACCACGGCAGCAGGTCAAGGAGGAGTTTGTACTGTTTCCGGTAATGATGAAGGTCACCTAATTCCGAGAAGTCATAGAAACTCAAATAACTCGCATCAATGTCGTAGTGGCGTTGCATTAATCGTGAAATAGCCTGACCGCCTGCCATGTCTCCCAAATAGCGGGTGTAGTGATGTGCAAGTAGTCGCTGTGGCGAAGTGGCCGCGGATTGAATCGCGGACGCATATTCTTTCGTGGATTCGAGGGTCCCAGTCGAATGAAGTAATCCGAATCGCTGCAGATCTGCCTGCATTCGTGTCGAACGATCAAGCCCTCGATGATCGAATATTGCTATCGTCGAGTCTGTTGATTCCTGCATGCACCGCTCAAGCGTGTCGTACACAGGAAGCAAAGACCATATGTATCTGGCGTACGCGCGGCGGTTCATATGACCGGCCATCAGGTCTCGAATGAATGGGCGCGATTCAGCACTGCGGTGCGCTTGCGCCGTTTCGACCTTTAACTTTTCACAGAACACCTGCCACCTCATTCACGTGATCTCACCTAACTTAGGGTTGCCTAACTTAGGATACCCTAATATGATCCCAGCATCACGTACCCCCGCATCCTCGACACTAGGGTTGGCGCATGTCAAAAGTGCTCGCGTCATTACCCGTGGGAGAACGCGTGGGAATCGCGTTTTCCGGTGGTTTAGATACATCCGTCGCAGTCGCCTGGATGCGCGAGAATGGCGCGATCCCCTACACCTACACCGCTGATCTAGGCCAGGCCGATGAACCCGATATTGAATCGGTTCCTGATCGAGCAGGTCAATATGGAGCGGAGAAAGCACGACTCGTTGACTGCAAAAGCGCCCTTGTGGAAGAAGGACTTGCTGCTATGGCGTGCGGCGCATTTCATATTCGCTCAGGTGGACGTACCTACTTCAACACCACGCCCCTCGGGCGCGCAGTTACCGGAACGCTTCTGGTTCGGGCAATGTTGGAAGACGGAGTCAACATCTGGGGCGATGGCTCGACCTACAAGGGCAATGACATTGAGCGGTTTTACCGTTATGGGCTTCTTGCCAATCCTGAACTGCGTATTTACAAGCCGTGGCTGGACGCTCAATTCGTGACCGAACTCGGTGGGCGCCATGAAATGAGCGAGTGGCTCACAGCTCATAAACTCCCTTACCGCGACAGCACCGAGAAGGCCTACTCCACCGACGCAAATATTTGGGGAGCCACCCATGAGGCTAAAGACCTTGAATTACTCAATGCCTCCATGGAAATTGTTGATCCGATTATGGGAGTGAAATTCTGGGATCCCGCGGTTAACATCGATACCGAAGACGTCACCGTTGAATTTATTCAAGGACGCCCAGTCAGAATCAACGGTGAAACCTTCGATTCAGCCGTTGACCTCGTACTCGCCGCCAACGCAATTGGTGGTCGCCATGGCCTTGGCATGGCCGATCAAATCGAGAATCGCATTATTGAAGCAAAGTCGCGCGGAATCTATGAAGCACCCGGCATGGCCCTGTTGTTCATTGCATATGAACGCCTTATTTCTGCTATTCACAACGAAGACACAATCGCTAATTACCACGCTGAAGGTCGCCGTCTCGGTCGCTTGCTATATGAAGGCCGGTGGCTTGATCCGCAAGCTCTGATTCTTCGTGAAACACTGGTTCGCTGGGTCGCATCAGCAGTTACAGCTCACGTCACACAGCGACTACGCAGGGGTGATGACTACACCATCATCGCAACGGATGGCCCCGCATTCAGTTACCACCCGGAAAAACTTTCCATGGAACGCACCGAAAACGCCGCATTTGGACCGACCGATCGCATTGGTCAACTCACTATGCGCAACCTGGACATTGCCGATACCCGATCGAAACTCGAGATGTATGCAGGCCAAGGGCAACTACTTGACGGTCACATCAATTTAATGGGCACGCTGACCCCTGGAGGTGCTGAGGCGATCGCTGCAACCCCGGAATCAACGCACCCTGACGAAGCAATACTTGAGCGCGCTTCCTTCGAACTAGGCGCAGATTAGGCCCTACTCCCTTGACACAGACACCTCTCGCGCCTAGTTTGCGGGAATGAGCGTCACGGGATTTACCGCGCACGGCTCAACACTGTGGCGAGACTCGAAGCGTTATCTCTGGCTGGTAGCGCTGATCATGCCTTCTCTCATCTTCATTGCAATAGGAATGTACGCCCTCACTCAATGGGGCGTATGGCTGTGGAT
>CAZVLV010000254.1:0-2843 GCA_964628015.1 uncultured Aquiluna sp.
CCGAGATTCATTCAGGTGGAATACTCGTGTGTCGATCACAAGTGATCGCCCCATTACATGTAGTGAAAGAGGAACCCGTGCCAGTCCCGAAGCGGAAGACATCGCGCTCGAATACCCGACACCGCCGTTCGCAGTGGAAGGCCGTTGCTCCGACACTGGTGACATGTGCGCGCTGCCAAGAGAAGCGTCTGGCGCATACGGCGTGTCCGAATTGCGGAACTTACGCGAAGCGTCGCGTTCTTTCAGTCTGAATCTAGTGTCACTCTCCACTACTGGACAGGTCGAGTAACCTTTTTCACATGTGGAATCCATCCGAGTCAGCCTTGGCGGGCTTTCATGAGGGACAGATTCAACGAATTCTCCTCACTGTATTCGGAGAGGTTCCACTCTTCCGTGACGATACGCCTCTTACCTCATTGGGGTTTCAACCTGAACATGCTGTCATGTTGGTACACCAAGCAGAGAGTGTTGGTGTCTCATGCCCCCGAGACCTCGACTTTGCTCGAGTGGTCACAGTGCGAGATTTCACTGAAGCGTGCGCATCAGGTTCTTTAGTGGGGCCTGAAGTTGGGCATTACGTTGTTGAATGAGGTGGCATGAATGACCGATGCTGATACCCATTTCACATCTCCTTCGATCTCCCATGTCGCATCACCCGAGCACGATCCACAACAATTGAATCCCGCCACGTTGGCCAGTGAACTCAATGTCGACTGCGACCTCGAGTTACTTGAATTGGCCCTTATCCATCGGTCCTTCGCTTATGAAAATGGTGGCCTTCCTACCAATGAGCGACTTGAATTTTTAGGCGACTCCGTATTGGGTGTGGTTGTCACGGACGCTTTGTATCGAGACTTCCCGGAATTGCCTGAGGGTCAACTTGCCCGGATGCGAGCCTCGGTTGTGAACGCTCAGGCACTCGCAGATGTAGCCAGAACATTGGGGTTAGGTTCCTATATTCGACTGGGCAAAGGGGAAATCACATCCGGCGGACGCGACAAAACATCTATCTTGGCTGACTGCATGGAAGCAGTCATCGGCGCGATTTACCTTTCCGGTGACATCGTTGTAGCCGCGCCGTTCATCCTGGACATTTTTGGGCCATTGATCCAGGAAGCTTCACAGTTGGGTGCGGGTCTTGATTGGAAAACCTCGCTTCAAGAGTTGACGGGGAAAAATGCCTTGGAGCTGCCCGAGTATCGAATTTCGGATTCGGGTCCCGATCATGCAAAAAGTTTCGTGGCGGAGGTACTTGTGGGTAGGGAAATACTTGGCGTGGGTCAGGGGAGTTCGAAAAAGGTGGCCGAGCAAATCGCGGCCCAACAGGCTTATGGCGTTATTTCCGACCGCTTCGCGAATTAATACTCATGCCTGAACTACCGGAAGTTGAAGTGGTTCGGCGTGGCTTAACCCCATTTGTCAAAGGTTCAAAGATTGATCACGTGGAAGTTCGCCATGCCCGATCAGTGCGTCGAAATGAGGGACAATTTGAAGACCAATTGGCCGGCGCAACCATTGAACACGTGAGCCGTCGGGGGAAATTCATGTGGTGTGTTCTTGACCGGCCCGATGCGCTGGTGGTTCACCTCGGAATGAGTGGACAGTTTCGGGTCTATCCGTGGATAGATCAAGAATCAGTCCTCGAGGCACGAAGTCATCCTCACTTGAGAGTGCTTTGCGAGCTTGCATTAGAACAGCAGGGCAATAGAGATGGAGGGAAATGCGACCTGCATTTCCTTGATCAACGCACCTTTGGTGGCATGCATCTGTCTCCGCTGGTAGAGGTGGATACAGGTGAATATGTTCCCCAGTCTGTGGCACATATCGCCAGAGATCCATTGGATCCTCGTTTTGATATCGAACTTTTCGTGGACAGAGTTGGCACAACGCAATCGGAGATCAAGCGAGTTCTGCTGAATCAATCGGTGATTTCAGGTGTGGGAAATATTTACGCTGATGAAGCACTCTTTCGCACCGGCATGCATGGTTCGATCCCAGCAAGTCAACTCGATCAAGAAAGTATCCACCGTCTTGTGGCTAATGTGACAGATGTGATGAATGAGGCACTTGATGAAGGTGGTACGAGTTTTGATGCCCTATATGTGAACGTCAATGGTGAGTCGGGATATTTCTCGCGCTCTTTAGCAGTGTACGGAAGAGAAGGACAACCTTGCGAAAGGTGCGGCTCTGCAATTGAACGCATATCTTTCATGAATCGCTCTAGCTTTTTCTGCGGTAAATGTCAGCCAAGAAACCCGGCGGTGGCTCACGCTTAACGGGTCCTTGTCCCTATAGGCTCTCTATTGCTCGACCTGCCGTGACGAGTTTGGATCTAGCTTTGTTGGTATCACCCCCTTGGTATCACGTGGTTCAGGATCTCAATTGCCGATTTGGAAAAGGAAACGAAAAATCCCGTGCATCTGAAGACTCTTACGTTAAAGGGTTTCAAGTCTTTTGCGTCTTCCACGACCTTGCATTTTGAGCCAGGTGTGACCTGCGTAGTAGGGCCCAATGGTTCAGGTAAATCAAATGTTGTAGATGCGTTGGCTTGGGTCATGGGAGAGCAAGGTGCCAAGTCGCTGCGTGGCGGAAAAATGGAAGATGTCATTTTTTCCGGAACAACAGGAAGGGCGCCTCTTGGTAGAGCTGAAGTGGCTCTCACCATTGATAACTCTGATGGCGCACTTCCGATCGAATTCTCCGAAGTAACAATTTCTCGAACGCTATTTAGAAATGGTGGCTCCGACTACGCCATCAATGGTGAACCTTGTCGCCTACTTGACGTTCAGGAGCTCCTCAGCGATTCAGGCATTGGTCGCGAGATGCATGTCATTGTCGGACAG
>CAZVLV010000255.1:0-2837 GCA_964628015.1 uncultured Aquiluna sp.
GACCGAGAGTCTGCCGATGGCGTTTTGAACGAACTTGATGAATACGCGGTCGAACAAGCTCTACAGCTAGTTGAAGCGCAGGGTGGCGAAGTTGTGATTGTCACCATGGGTCCTGATCGAGCCGGCGAGACGCTGCGCAAGGCAATCAGTATGGGAGCGGATTCCGGCATTCATATCGTTGACGACAATCTTGGCGGTTCCGATGCCATCGCTACATCGGCTGTACTTGCCAAAGCACTTTCAGGCAGGGATTTCGACCTCATTCTGTTTGGTTCAGAGTCAACTGACGCACGGATGTCCGTCATCCCTGCGATGGTTGCCGAGCGCCTTGATGTGCCGCAAGTGACATTCGCCCAAAAAGTTGAGGTAAACGGATCTGACCTCACCGTGGAACGTGTGACCGAATATGGGTTCGATGTTCTATCCACGCAACTACCAGCTGTTGTTAGCGTGGTGGAAAAGATAAATGAGCCACGATACCCCTCTTTCAAGGGGATCATGGCAGCGAAAAAGAAGCCGGTGGACACACTCACGGTTGCAGACTTGGGTCTTGAGCCTTCTGTTGTGGGTGCAAGCGCTGCCTGGAGTGAAGTAAAGGACTTCGCTGCCCGTCCACCAAAGGCCGCAGGTGTTGTCGTCACCGATGAAGGCGATGGCGGAGTAAAGATTGCTGAGTTCCTCACCTCCCAGAAAATCATTTAAGGAGAACCCATGACTGACGTACTCGTTCTTGCAGAGCATCACGATTCTGAGATTAAGAAAATAACCCTGGAACTGGTTACAGGTGCTCGTGTACTTGGTAGCCCAGTAGTTCTGTGGCTAGGTTCTGGTTGCACCGATGAAGTTGTTGCCACCCTCGGCAACTATGGCGCAACAAAAGTATTGGTTGCTGACACAGACGTTGTGAAAAACCACCCTGTTGCACCAGGCGCTGAGATTGTTGCTTCCTTGATCAATTCCATGGCGCCCGTCGCCGTACTCGTTGCGTCAACCGCTGATGGTAAGGAGATCGCGGCTCGGGCGGCCATCAAGACCAATAGTGGAATCATCACCGATGCAGTAGAGGTTGCTGCTGATTCAACTGCCACCCAGAGTGTGTTTGGCGGCAGTACTGTGGTGCATTCCCGGGTGACTCAGGGAACTCCCATCATCACGGTGCGTCCTAATGCGATTCCTGCGACACCCCAGCCCTTCGCCGCGGTTCGGGAAGATATTGCCGTCGATATCAGTTCTGCCGCACAACGCGTCACAGTGAAAGATCGCACCGTTGTAGCCAAGGGTGCCCGTCCCGAACTCACAGAAGCAGAAGTTGTGGTGAGTGGGGGTCGTGGCGTCGGCGGAGCAGAAGGTTTCGGGGTAATTGAAACCCTCGCTGATTCTTTGAACGCTGCGGTGGGAGCTTCCCGTGCAGCAACCGACGCAGGCTGGTACCCCCACCAATATCAGGTAGGACAAACCGGGAAAACTGTGTCACCTCAGTTGTACATCGCAAATGGCATTTCGGGAGCAATCCAGCACCGTGCTGGCATGCAAACATCGAAAGTCGTTGTCGTGGTCAATAAGGATCCTGAGGCACCCATCTTTGAGTTGGCTGACTATGGCGTGGTGGGAGATCTATTCAGCGTGGTCCCGCAGCTCACCGAGGAAATCACAAAGCGAAAGTAGGTCATTCGCGTAATCGTCGGTGTCTTTATATGCTTGTTGCCCGTGCAAACTGCACGGGCACTTGCATGTAAGCCATTTCGTTCACCGAACGTTTACATCGCACCCATGAAGTAGGAGGCTGCTGTGACACGCGTCTACCTAGATCATGCTGCCACGACACATCTTCGACCTGAAGCGGCGCAGGCGTGGATTCAAGCAGGGCAGACCGTGGGGAATGCCTCAAGTCTGCACACATCTGGAAGGTCTGCCAGGAGAATTGTTGAACAAGCTCGTGAGTCAATCGCAGAAGATTTAGGTGTGCGACCATCATCAGTCATTTTCACTGGGGGCGGCACAGAATCCGACAACCTTGCCATTAAGGGGCTTTTCTGGGCTCGGTCAAAAAATGGCGGACCTCGTGGGGTGATTACGAGTGCGGTGGAGCATCATGCGGTTCTTGATCCCGTTCTCTGGCTACAAGACCACGAAAATGCTGAGGTGACTTTTCTCAACGTTGACTCCACCGGAACAGTGGATGTTGATCAACTTCACACTTTACTGGCATCAGGTGGCATTGCGCTTGTATCCATCATGTGGGCAAATAATGAAATTGGAACTATCCAGCCCGTGCGGGAAATCTCGATAATGTGCCAAGAATTCGGCGTCCCATTCCATACTGATGCTGTTCAAGCTTTCGGTCAACTCAATCTTGGTCTCTCAGAACTGGGTGCGGCTGCTGTCACACTCAGCAGCCATAAAATAGGTGGCCCAGTCGGAGTAGGCGCACTCATTATTGACCCCTACGAAAAAGTTGTACCCGTGTTACATGGCGGTGGACAAGAGCGAGAAATTCGTTCAGGCACTCTTGACCCTGCATCGATATCAGCATTTGCTGCGGCATCACGGCTAGCAACGAGAGCACAGGAATCTCATGCACAGGAGATGCGAGACATTCAGCAGTACTTAATTAGCAGTGTTGAATCAGCTATTCCCGAAGCGCGCCTCAATGGCCCGTTGCCAGGTGAGGCGCGTCTGCCAAACAACATTCACTTTTCGTTTCCCGGATGTGAGGGCGACTCACTTCTCATGTTGTTAGATGCTGCCGGCATAGATTGCTCTACTGGCTCAGCATGTACAGCAGGTATTCCTGAACCAAGCCACGTTCTCTTGGCCATGGGTGTCGATGAAAAAAT
>CAZVLV010000256.1:0-2826 GCA_964628015.1 uncultured Aquiluna sp.
GTTATCAAAATGATTGAAGAGGGCCGGGGTTGCACCGATGTAGTCACGCAATTAGCAGCAGTATCGAAAGCCCTTGACCGTGCTGGCTTCAAAGTTGTTGCCACTGGTATGCAAGAGTGCTTCGAAAAAGGCGATAAAGCACCCATGACCCAGGAGCAATTGGAAAAACTTTTCTTGTCACTTGCCTAGTAAACTAACCTATGTAGAGACAATGAATATTCCCACTTACCTGCGCAGGACATTCATCACAGCCGCATTGCTCATGGTGATGACGGCGAGTTCCCTTTTTCCTGGAAACGCTCCCACGGTGCACGCTTCGGAATTTAAGGCTGTAGCAATTGGTGATTCAGTCATGCTGGGAGCTAAATCTCAACTCCAAAAAATTGGTGTGGGAAAAGTAGATGCCAAAGTCAGTCGTCAAGCTTCGAGCGGGCCCGCTCTTGTAAAGAAGCTAGCTACCAATCCTGACATCAAATTTGTAGTTGTCCATTTGGGAACCAACGGTTCATATTCTGTTGACACGTGTCGAGATACCGTCAAAGCAGCAGGAATGGGGCGCACCGTTTTGCTCATCAACCTGAAGGTTCCCCGCAAGTGGGAG
Source organism: uncultured Aquiluna sp. (assembly GCA_964628015.1). Lineage (GTDB taxonomy): Bacteria > Actinomycetota > Actinomycetes > S36-B12 > S36-B12 > UBA4592. The sequence continues at coordinate 602 of CAZVLV010000256.1, forward strand.
AACGTGAACAACTCCCTCATGAAAAAGTGCGCTGAAGGATTCTCTGCTTCACGGGTACAGGTGCTGGATTGGAACAAGATCTCCCAAGCAAAGAAGAGCTATCTGTACTCGGATGGAATTCATTTAACGCCGGCGGGAGCGCAGAGATTTGCCCGAATGGTGGCGGCAGCGATAAAGCAAACGATTACATGGGAAGAGCGAGTCACACCTGGTACTCGTTAGTTTCCTCATGAGTATCTGAAGAGGCCTGTGCCCTTTGTCACACGTGCGTTAGATCACCATGTTTGAGGTAGAAATTCGCATTCGGCACGTGCATCCTTAAGCACCATACGGGGAATTCCTCCCCGGCAAAATCTGAACGTCAGGGAAGTGAACACATGGGCACTCGCATAGATTTCGAGCAAGCACCAACTCAGAATAAGCAACTGCTGGAGTGGGTTGATGAAATGGCGGTATTGACTGAGCCCGATTCCATTGTGTGGTGCGATGGCTCTGATGAAGAGTGGAATCGATTAACTCAGGAGATGGTCGAGGCTGGAACATTCATTCGACTTAACGAAAACGTTCGCCCCAATTCATTCTTGGCTCGGTCGAACCCTAGTGACGTGGCTCGAGTAGAGAATCGTACTTTCATATGTTCACAGCGAGAAGTTGATGCAGGTCCCACGAATAATTGGGCCGAGCCATCTGAAATGCGATCGACCCTCACCAGTCTCATGAAGGGTTCCATGCGCGGACGCACCATGTATGTCGTTCCCTTTTCCATGGGTCCACTTGGCTCGCGAATTGCACAACTCGGTGTCGAAATAACCGACTCTCCTTATGTCGTTGTCAATATGAAGATCATGACTCGAATGGGCCAGGCAGCACTAGACGAAATTGGCGAGTTTGGTGAATTCGTCCCTGCTATTCATAGTGTGGGGTACCCATTGATGGATGACAGTGGTAATTCCCGTCCTGATGTCGCATGGCCGTGTAATGACACTAAGTACATTGTGCATTTCCCTGAGACACGTGAAATCTGGTCTTACGGCTCAGGCTATGGTGGCAACGCACTCCTCGGAAAGAAGTGCTTTGCTCTGCGTATTGCTTCTGCTATGGCGCGCGATGAAGGCTGGATGGCTGAGCACATGCTGGTCTTGAAACTGACTTCCCCAAAGAATGAAGTGAAGTACATCACCGCGGCTTTCCCATCTGCATGCGGCAAAACCAATCTCGCCATGTTGGAACCCACCATCCCTGGCTGGAAGGTGGAGACAATTGGCGATGACATTGCCTGGATGCGATTTGGTGACGATGGTCGCCTTCACGCTATTAACCCTGAAGCAGGATTCTTTGGGGTGGCCCCGGGAACGGGAATGAGTACCAATGCCAATGCTGTGCGCTCTTTAGATGCCAATTGCATTTTTACCAACGTTGCCTTAACGGATGACGGTGATATTTGGTGGGAGGGACTCACAGACGAGGTCCCCGAACACTTGATTGACTGGAAAGGCAATGATTGGACTCCAGATTCACCTGAACCTTCATCACACCCCAATGCCCGATTCACCGCTCCTGCCAATCAATGCCCATCAATAGCTCCCAATTGGGAGGATCCTGCAGGCGTTCCGATTGACGCAATTTTGTTCGGTGGGCGTCGTGCCACGAATGTCCCTCTGGTCTCGGAATCCTTTGATTGGAATCACGGAGTATTTGTTGGTTCCACCGTTTCAAGTGAACAAACTGCGGCAGCAGAAGGCTCGGTAGGCGCGTTGCGTAGAGATCCATTCGCCATGTTGCCATTCTGTGGCTACAACATGGCAGATTATTGGGGGCATTGGCTAAAAATCGGTGAGTTCACCAGCCCCGATAAATTACCCAAGATTTATTCCGTCAATTGGTTCCGTAAAAATGCTGATGGAAAATTCATCTGGCCTGGTTTTGGTGAGAATGCTCGCGTTCTGGAGTGGATCGTGAATCGACTGTCAGGCGATGCCGAGGCTGTTGACACACCTATCGGTCGCATTCCAGCTGAGGGGGCTCTTGACACTGCCGGACTTGGCTTGTCTGACTCCGCGTTAGCCGAGCTGTTCGCCGTTGACACCGATTCGTGGCTTGCGGAGACCGATTTGACTGAGGCTTACTACGCCGAGTTTGGTGAACGGGTTCCGGCGGAGTTGCATTCTCAACTTGATCAACTGCGGACACGCCTTTCTGGCAACTGATCCACTTTCTGGCGACTG
>CAZVLV010000257.1:0-2815 GCA_964628015.1 uncultured Aquiluna sp.
ATACAAAGGATCGAGTGGCATATTCACCCTCGCACCAGTGATGGGCGAAGCAGCCACGGTGGGGTCCGACAGTGTCACCGAAATTGTGTCCGCGGAATTCACCACACTGGGTTCAAAGCTGTCCTGGATCAATCAGCAAGTGTTGGTCACTCAGCGCCGCGCTGACCTAGCTGTGCCCCTGACTCTTCCGGTCGATTCACCCGCGTTTATTCAGTGGCGCGACACACCCGGCTTTGACATCAGCGCTTGGTCGGTGTACTCCCAGTAGCTCATTAATCACATCTTCACCACCACGTAAATCACACAATCATGATTAGGAGAACTCTCATGTCATACTCACCAGGAATTCTTGATCAGTTTGAAGAGAACATCAATAAACGAATCAATGACTTTAATGATCCTCGACAAGAGTGGCGTCGCTTGGTCGCTGAGTTCATCGCGACATTTTTCTTGGTAACCGTTGCGGCCGGAGTTGGCATGGTTGCGGCAGAATATCCAGGATCGATATCACCGGCCATGAAAGGCGCGGCAATCGGCCTCGTCATCATGACGATGATTTTGTTCGTGGGCAAAATTAGTGGGACGCACATGAACCCTGCCGTGACCTTGGCATTTGCTGCGCGTGGTGATTTTCCATGGCGCAGAGTCCCGGGCTACATTGTGGTGCAAATTGCTGCTGGATTCCTCGCGGCATTCATTCTCGTTGCACTGGTTGGAATCTCTTCCTCAAACGGCGGTAGTTACCCGGGTGCCAATACTTCCCCGCTCACGGCAATGTTTGTTGAAATGCTTCTCACCTTTGGCTTGGTTTCAGTAGTTATGGGAACGGCATCGGGTGCGCAAAGTGTGGGTACCTTCGCCGCACTTGGAGTTGGTGGATACATTGCACTCTCAGCCATGTGGGCAGGACCTCTATCCGGAGCATCCATGGATCCAGCGCGCACATTGGGCCCGAACATCGTGGGCGGCGATATAGGTCCAATCTGGGTTTATATAGCCGGTCCGTTACTTGGTGCGGCCCTTGCCGTTGTTGTTGCGTACATCCTTCGCGGCCACGGCGGGCGTCTCACCGCTAGTGAAGTAGCTCAGGGCGCGCTTGGTGGCGATGGAAACCAAATCGCATCGCCTGGCGGGAAAAACTAACCGGCTCGATCTTTACCGCTGCTTTCGCAGAGACAGCTATTGATACGTTTGCAAGTGTGATTTTCGGTACACCATTGGGCGCATCTAGCATGCCGCTTGCTTTGGTGTGGTCGTAGAGTCAGAGTTGTCGCTTCCCGTGCAGCGCAGGGCACACTGTTTACGCAACCCAAGAACCCGGATAAGGCAAAAGACGCGTCCACCGGCCTGGAACACGGTTATATAGCCCTGTGAGCTCCATCCGGAACCAGACGAGAACCCTCGCAGTCGACGTCGCCCTCATGGTGATCGCGGGATTTGCTCCTGCCATCCTGATGGGGTTCCTCGGTTGGAGCACCGGCATCAACATCGCGATCCTCTCGGGACTCGCAGTGTTCATTGCATGTATGGGGGGCACGGGTTGGCGAACCGGTCTGGTTATTTCATTGCCCTTCGCATTATTTGCGGGACTTGCTGATTGGGTTGCGCCCAATCCCTGGCTTGCCGCCGCTGTGCTCGCTGGCGCGGCCTTCCTTCGTGGCTACGCGGCCAAAGCGGGAATGCATGATGCACTCATCATGACTGTAATTGCTCTGGGCTTCTTTGTTGCATCACCAATTTCAGGGGACACTCCGATTGCATCGCCTCTTTATGTTGCATTGGTGGCGCTTGTGGCGTCACTGTGGGCAACATTTGTGATGTTCCTATTACGTAACCGACTGCATGTTCGTTCACACACGGGTCTTGATTCTGGTCGGGTGTTTGCATACAGCCTTGTCTTGGCTTTGCTCGTTGGCACGGCTACGTGGTTTGTCGTTGACTTTGATCTTGGCCACACCGGTGGCTGGATCATCCTCACAATCCTTGTGGTTTTTCAGCCGTCACTCGGCGATGGTTTCCGTAAGGCGGCTCATCGGGCTGCGGGAACTGTCCTTGGTTTCGGGATTGCTGTTCTTGTGGGCGCAGTTGTCACAAGTTCTGGACTGCTCTACTTAGTTGGCACCGTTTTTCTCATGGTCGCATTCATTCTCATGCTGCAAGGACGTCCCTATTGGCTGTACGCCACCGTCCTGACGCCAGCAATTGTCCTTCTTGAAAGCGCGGGCTCGACCGTAGACGAAGTTGCGGAACAACGACTGGGTGCGACTCTGATCGGCGTGACGGTTACGGTGTTGGTGATGCTCGCACTAATTCCATTCACAAAACATCTTTCCTCGACAGTTAAAGGCTAGTGCGGATACACCGACCAGGTAGGTGATCTGGCAGGCTGCCTCCATGAGCATCACGATTAAGTCCGGGCCGTGGGATATCTCTGCGATTACTCGTTGGTTCGAAGACACAGTGATTCCGATTCGACTTGCGACATCCGGTAAACGTGGCCCTCTGGTGCAATCCCTCTGGTTTGAGTACGAGAAAGATGCAATCTGGTGCGCCACGCAAAGAGATTCAGCGGTAGCCAAGAGAGTTATGAAACACCCTGTCATTGGCTGGGAGATATCACCTGATCAGCCGCCATATAAGGGTGTTCGGGGTCGGGGAACTATTGAAGTAATCAAAGACCCCGTGCAGGCGGGTGAGGTGCTCCGCAGTCTCATTACTCGATATGGTCAATCCGGTACTGACCTCGAGAAGTGGTTACTCAGTCGAGTGGAGACGGATATTGCTTTTCGAATTACCGAACTTGAAGTGGTGTCAT
>CAZVLV010000258.1:0-2812 GCA_964628015.1 uncultured Aquiluna sp.
TCACGCAAGTTGCAGTTTAGAGCATTGGCGAGAAAGTGAATTCTATGGGAGTGGATGGCCGCACACTCATCATTGTGATTGCCGCTCTCCTTGGCATTACCGCATTCCATGACACCCTCAATCTCGGAGTAGCGTGGTTGTTCATGTGGTGCGTTGTCATTGCGTCGGTCCAATACCTAGGTGCGCAAAAGAAGGTGGCGTTACTGTGAATCGTCAATCTCAACCGAAATTGCATCCGACCATTGCGCAAATCCGCGAGGTGTGCCAACCGCCATCTGTGCGCGGACGCAAGAACTCTGAGCACTGGGTTGCTGACGTCTATCTCCGCGATCTTTCGCCCTATCTCACCAGTCTGTTGCTGCGCACGCCAATAACAGCCAATGGCGTGACCTACCTCATGATCCTGACCGGCGCAATGGCTGGCGTGGTCTTGCTTATTCCTGGCATGCCCGGCGCAACGCTGGCGCTGATTCTCGGGCAAATGCAAATGTTGTGGGATTGCTCTGACGGCGAAGTGGCGCGCTGGCGCAAGACTTCTTCTCCCAAAGGTGTTTTTCTCGACCGAGTGGGGCATTACGTTGCGGAAAGCATCATTCCTTTGGCATTAGGTCTACGTGCAGCGGGATTCCCCGATGCAGGGTGGCTCGATACTCCATGGCCACTGATTGGCGCATTACTTGCTCTGATCATTATGTTCAATAAGGCGCTCAATGACATGGTTCACGTCGCGCGTGCTTATAACAACATGGCGCGCCTCGAGGACAAAGAGAGCGTTGGTGTTCCCACCGTCGGTGCGGTTCGCAAACTTCGCTCCCTGGCCCGCCTCTTTCCTTTCCAGCGCGCGTATCACTCGGTAGAGCTCACGATTTTAATTTTCTTGGCAGCCGTGGGCGATCTCTTTACGGGTGATCTCAGTGTGACGCGATTCCTTCTCGCGGCATTAACAGTCCTGGGTGTGATCACGATTATTGGCCACTTCATTTCGATCATGACATCGAGTAAATTGCGGTGAAAAGTTTCGGTGTGGTCATTTTGACCATGGGTTCTCGGCCGACCGAGTTGCGTCGAGGGATTGAGTCAGTTCTTGCCCAGCAGGGAGTCACCACTGACATTGTGGTTGTCGGCAATGGTTGGTCACCGACGGATCTTCCAGCGGGGGTCAAGGCGCTTGCGCTCGCAGAGAATGTGGGAATTCCCGCTGGGCGTAATGCTGGAGTGCATCAAGTGAAGGGCGATTATCTCTTCTTCCTCGATGACGATGCCGAGTTGCCCTCACCAGATTTCCTTGCTCGCATGGCACATGTTTTTGAACAACACCCTGAGGTTGGATTGATTCAACCGCGGGTGGTGGACCCCACGGGTCTGCCCGGTCCCGGTCGCTGGGTACCTCGTTTACGCACTGGGGACCCCAGAACCCCCAGTCCCGCAACAACCTTGTGGGAGGGGGCAACTGCGATTCGTCCTGAGGTGTTTGCTGCGTGCGGCGGTTGGCCCGAAGAATTTTTCTACGCCCATGAAGGCATCGATCTAGTGTGGCGAGTGTGGGACGCGGGCTATGTTCCCTGGTACGCGGGTGACATTGACGTGTATCACCCGGTGATTAACCCCCTACGCCATGAAGAGTTTTTCCGCATGCAAGCACGCAACCGCGTGTGGCTAGCTCGCAGAAATCTCCCCGTGGTTCTGGAGCCGCTCTATATAGGAACCTGGTCTGCACTCACTCTCGCGCGAACGCGAGATAAAAAATCACGACAGGCGTACATTGCGGGCTTGCGTGAAGGATTTAACGTTGCACCAAATGATCGCTCACCCATGAAGTGGTCCACCGTGTGGAAAATGACTAAAGCCGGCCGACCGCCAATAATCTAGCTCGCGCGGGTTTCGATCTCAGCTCGCGCAGAAACTCTCATCGGCGGTGTTCACATTCGCCGTTTTGTCCTTGAGTGCTTCACTGATCGTGACAGGTTTTGCCACGGTGAAGTCAGGTCCGATGATCAATTGCATGGTGGCGCCATTGCCCTTTTGGGTTTCCTGGATTGTGGCACCCGCTGAGTACGCAATTGTTTTTGCAGAGACATCCCAACCTGGGTCATAGATAAGTGTTGTTTGTGCGACGGTAGGACCATTCTTCACATTGACAACATTAAAGCCCTCGGAGCGAAGTTCCTTCTTAGCTTTCTTTCCTGCGCCCTTAATGCCAGTGCCGTTAATGATCTCCACGCGGATGTCCTGTGGTGCCGTTCGTAGGAGAGGTTGATCGTTGGCTGCCTTGGGTGGCCATGGAGTGTCATTAATCATGGAGCGGAAGAGGGGCTTGGCCTTCTTCTTGTTCATCAGGACGTTGGCGCCATCGCCTGCCGGGTACCACGGCAAGGTGGTGAAAGTGATGTCACCGGGACGTAAATCCTTCATACTCACCGCGAGTTCGCGCAGGTTGTCAATATTTGCAAGCTGGGGGTCGGCGGTGAGGGATTCAGTGGCCGCATTGAGTACACCGAGAAGGGATGCTGGATTGAGCAATGTTCCACTGGAAAGAACCTGGCGCGCCATGGAGGAGAGAAATGCCTGCTGGCGGCGAATACGGGAAGTGTCAGAACCATCGCCCAATGTTTTGCGGGCGCGAACAAATGCAAGTGCTTGTTCTCCTGAGACCATGTGTGCTCCTGCATCGAGTTTGAGCCCACTTAACGGGTCATTCACGGGCTCGCTCAGGCAGATTTCCACTCCACCAATTGCTTCGGTGATCCGTTTGAAGGCACCAAAGTCAATAACCATGAAGTTATCGATGGTCATTCCTGACATTTCTTCGACA
>CAZVLV010000259.1:0-2797 GCA_964628015.1 uncultured Aquiluna sp.
GAATCCTCCACAAGCCCGGGATGCTGCGCGGACTTTCCTTATTTGCCATTTTCTGGATCTTCCTCGACCTGTTGATCGTAGGTATCAGCGTTCTACCCGAGTGCGGTTTAGGTATGTGTCCTGATGATCCACCCAGCACGTGGAGCGCTGGAGACATTAATGGCTGGCTACTCGTTCTGGGTGTTGGCGGTATTGCTGCCATCGCAGCGATAATTGTGAATCACAAAATGTCGCGCGAGGACAAATAACGCAATATTTCTCGTTGAGCTATTTTTTCAAGATCACCTTTAAGTAACCATCGAAAATTTCCGATACTTCACGTCCGCCAGAAGTTTTCACCATGCCCACCGGTTGTCCGTAACCTTCTGCTTGCGCAACTGCAATTCTTTCTGGAATAAATGGCTTGAGCAATGTTGCTTTGCCGTAAATCTCGCCTAGTTCACCCGTTCGGTATTGATGTTCTTCCGCCACAGATCGCACGCGATTTACCACAATTCCTGCGAGCGCCAGATTCGGATTCACAGTGCGCTTAATCTCATTTATTTCTTCCACCGCACGCTCTACTCCCTGAGCACCGAAATACGAGGGCGTGGTGATAACAAGTGCAAGATCTGACGCTGCTAACGCTTCACGTGTCAACGCGCCCAATGATGGCGGACAGTCAATTAATACGAGGTCATAGCCATCTAGATGACTTAATGCTTTTGCCAACTTGGGTCGAAATGCTTGACCTGTCCATGAGTCATAGCGAATGACATTGGGATGACCTGCGAGGACATCGACCTCTCCGGGGCCAATTTCCCAATCACAAGGGGTGAGTGCTTCTTCAATGATCGCTTGGGTTGGGTGGGCCAGAACATCGGCCACGGTCTTTTTTGTGGTGTGGGTGCGCAGGATTGAGGTGGCATTTCCCTGTGGGTCAAGATCAACCACTAAGGACGCTAACCCCTTGGATACTGCGGCACCCGCAAGACCAAGAACCACGGACGTTTTCCCCACTCCGCCTTTAAGGCTGAGAACACTCACAATTGGCCTGTCGCCCAGTCTTGTCCGAACGCCCTGCCGGTGCAACCGATCCGGGGAAGGTAATCTGAATTCATGCGTGGCGCACCGAGAAAATCCCTGTTGGCCTCCGTGTCCATTGGACTTTCCAGCAGCCTGCTGGCAGCCGGCTTGATCTCCGTTGGCACCGTGACTACGGCTCCCACCGCCACCGCGGTGTCAGTCGATCAGTGCTACTCCTACTCCTCCAAGGGCACCAAGGATCAAGCTGCTAGCGCGCCCGCGGTGGATTGCGCCGGTCCACACACGGCACAGACCTACTGGGTGGGAACACTTCCTGAGAATTTCGGGATACCCGAGAAGGCATCGGTGGCGGCCCGGCTTCGGGTTATTTCACCATGCACCACTGATCGATTGCATCAGTTTCTGGGCATGCCGGATCGTAAACTCCCCAGTCGATTCCAAACAGTGCCCGTGTATCCCACCGCGGCACAGTGGAATGCGGGTGAGCGTTGGGTGCGCTGCGATGTGATTTTGCGCGGGGGCAAGACCTACAAGAAGTTCAACGGTACCGCCCAGGCACTGGTTGCGAGCACCCCAGCGGACACATTCAATTTCTGTACACCGGGCGTACCGGGTAATCGCACCACAAGTGCATATCCCTGCCTCAACAAAAAGAAAAATTGGATCATGATTGAAGAGCGTGATCTTGGTACACCTGCGAGTAAGTTTCCTGGCTCACGCAGTGTGGAAAGCAGAACAAAAAAAATCTGCTCTGCAGTAGCCAAGCCCTATACAGTCCTGAAAAAGTACTATCCGTGGTGGGCAATCTGGCCGGTTGCTACCGGATGGAAAAACGGAGTGCGGACCGCGCAGTGTTTTGTTCCCTATAGCGAGTACCTTGCAACCCAAACAGCCCGCGGGACTGCATCAACTACCTAATCAATAACGGTTCTGCGAGGCCCGATTCCCCACGCAATGTAATTCCAAAACCAGTCGGCAATGACGGAAACACGATTGCGCCCACCTGCGAGATAAAACACATGCAGCCCCAACCACGAGAGCCAGGCTGGCGTTCCATGCAAACGCATTCCGTTGGGTAGCTCTACAACTGCCCGCCGGCGACCGATTGTGGCCATCTGTCCTTTGTCTTTGTAGGTGAATGGCTCAATTTTTTCACCACGAAGAATTTTTTCAATGCTCGCTGCGACGTATCGACCCTGTTGCATGGCAACCGAGGCAACCATGGGTAACGGGTTACCTGATTTATCAACGACATGAGCCATGTCGCCAATAACCCACACACTTTCCGTCAATTGAAGTGTGTCAGAAACTTTCAATCGATTAGCTCGATCTGTTTCACCTAGTACTGACCATTGTTTGGGTGCGGCGACACCCGCCGCCCAAATAATTGTGCCCGCAGGCAAAACCTCACCGGACTTTAAGTGCACATCGGTGGGATACATACGGTCAACGGCGGCATTTAATTTGACCACTGCACCCAACTGCTCAAGTTCAGTTTTCGCGTGCGCAGATGATTTTTCATGAAAGGGCAATAAAAGTCGCGGACCTGCTTCAACAAGCGTGACAGAGGCATCGCCAGCAATATTGGGAAACTCTCGATGCATACTGCGTTGCAGTTCGCTCACCGCACCGGCAACTTCAACGCCCGTGGGTCCACCCCCCACCACGACTACACGTAGCGCTTCTCGAGGTTTCGCACCAGTCTCTACATCTTCATAGGTTTGCAGGAGTTGGTTCTTAATCGCCCGAGCCTCCCGAATGTTCTTCATTT
>CAZVLV010000260.1:0-2796 GCA_964628015.1 uncultured Aquiluna sp.
AAGGAATTCAAAGCTTTATCGAGAGGCGAGAAGGAAATTTCACGGGTAAGTGAACTAAAACATCACTTTTCTGACAGCTGCGACATGAGCATCTGTTGATCCACAGCATGCTCCAACAATGTCAACGCCACTGGCCTTGAGTCCTTCTACCAATTCTCCCATGGCTTCAGGTGTCCCGTTGTACACAAACTCTGCACCCACGAGTTCGGGGAGTCCCGCGTTTGTTTGCATAAGAAGTAACGCCCCTTCAGGCCTGGCCGCAACCATTTGCTCAGCGATTGTCTTCATTTCTTCAAATCCACGACCGCAATTAGCTCCCACAACATCTGCACCAAGTTCGGTCAGTGACACTACAGCTTGACTAGGAGATACGCCCATCATGGTGTGCAAGTTGGTGTCGAAACTGAGGGTGGCAAATACTGGCAACTCGGGTGCTACTTGCTTTGCCGCTGCAATCGCAGCTGCTACTTCGCTGAGGTCACTCATGGTCTCAATGAGAATCGCATCAACACCACCGTCAACCAATCCCTGAATCTGCTCTGAGAAAACCTCCACAGCTAACTCATGGGTCAAAATGCCCATGGGTTCCATGAGATCTCCTGAAGGACCAATGTCACCCATGACATAGACACCTTCGCGCTTGTCCGCAACAGCCCGTGCCAGTTCGGCTGCGGCTTTATTCAGTTCATAAACTCGATCCTCCAGGCCGTGCATCTCTAGTCGTGGTCGACTACCACCAAAAGTGTTTGTGGTGAGTAACTGTGCACCTGCATCGGCGTATTCATCAAGTATCGCTGTCACAACATCTGCATTCTCGACGTTCCACAACTCAGGTGCTCCGCCATCGTCTAGCCCACGACCCTGCAAAGACGTTCCCATTGCGCCATCAGCTACGCGAACTTTGCCAGCACGAATTTCATTGAGCAGTTGCGACATGTGTCTCATTTCGGTCGATTACTTTCCGCCAATCCTTCCATACGGGAATACAAAATCGAGGAATATATGAAGGCGAGCCAACGTAGCCCGTAGGTAAACTTGGCTGTATGCCTGACGCCAGCGGCGATAGATCCGCCTACTTTCCCGCGATTGAGAAGAAATATGGCCAGCCCATGTCGTATTGGTTCGAGCAAATGGAACAGGTTTCAGGGAGAAAGTATCCGGAGCAAATCGCGTTCCTGCGAGAAAATCACGGATTTACCCAGGCTCATGCCAACGCTCTAGTCCTCTATTCCCGTGGCTCCACGACTTCTCGACGGTTCAGCAATTTTGACGAATTCCTCGCGCCCTTGGATCCAATCAAGCAAAGGACCATCCGGGAAATTTTTGATATCTTGACGTCGAAATACCCGACCATGAAGTTGGTGATTGCATGGAACCAACCCATGCTCACGTACAAGGACAATTACGTTTTCGGGGTATCGGTATCAAAGAACCACGTCACGATTGCTCCGTGGAACGCAGAGATCGTTGACGAGTTCAGGCCCAGGCTCACGGACTACACGGTGAATAAGAAAACGATTCGCGTGCCTGTTGATTGGAAAGTTGATAAAAAGCTCCTGCGCGACATGATCACCGCACAGATTAAATCTCTTTCGTAGAAGCAATCTCACTACCTGAATCGGGATTACGAAGAATACTGACACAGAAGTCAGCATCACTACTCCACGGCCGCAGGTCCCAGGTGGAAAATCGGGATTCCAATACGAACCCCGCTTGGCTCAAGTGTGCATCGAATTCCGAGGTGTCGTATCGCTCGGTATGAAACCCAATGACACAAGGTGCATCAGGCAAAAGGTGTGAACGAATCGCGGCGAGGGTTGCCACCTCTGCGCCAGGCGCAACATAGGTAATGACATTTCCTGCACTGACCGCTGCGTCAAAAAGTTGGACTTGGCCACGGTCACGTAATTCCAAGGTAGAGAGATCCGCACATATATATGTAGGGCCACGGTTATCCGCTCTCGCGGCCTCAATCAGTACCGGGTCGATATCAACACCGACAACGTGATGGCCCCGATTATTTAATTCACCTGCTGTACGACCCTGGCCACAGCCTGCATCCAGAATTCTGCTCGCTGGCGCAACGATGGCATCTATGAGGCGAGCTTCACCTGTGGTATCTCCGCCAGATTCCGATAATTCACGAAAGTGTTCTGCGTACCATTGTGAATGCCCTGGATCGGTTTCACTGAACCATCTGGGCTTCGGGTTCTTTGGAGTTTTCACACCCTGATCCTTGCAGATCAACCTTGCGGAAACCACCATGAAGGGTTAACCCAAAGTTCATCCTGACATCACATAATTGCTTTCCGCTCCTGACATTATTTTCTTATGACATCTGACTTGACCTCAGCGTTCGAACACATTTCCCTTGAACACCGAATCGTTCTTGGCTCATCAAGTGTCCGGTTACAAAAGGAGTTCGAAGGGCAGTTCAACGCCCCCACCATTGAACGCTTTATTCTCAGTTCCTATGAAGATTTTGCGGGTCGAGCAAAGGTCGATACTTACCTTCCTGTATTCGCTGAGCGCTTTGCCCGAGAAAGGCTTCGGGCCTTGAGTCTGGTTGAAGGAACTACCTCTCACGATGTTCCCGTCGTTCTATTCTTATGTGTGCATAACGCGGGTCGCTCCCAAATGGCCTTGGGCTGGTTCAAGCACCTTGCCGGGGATCGCGCAATTGCCTGGAGTGGCGGCTCTGAGCCCGGTAGCGAGGTGAACCCCGCTGCCATCGAGGCCATGGCCGAGGTAGGAATCGATATTTCCGGGGAGTTCCCCAAGCCGTGGACCGACGAA
>CAZVLV010000261.1:0-2789 GCA_964628015.1 uncultured Aquiluna sp.
AGCACGCACGGGCTCAGAAAGGCAACTATTCCTGCGGCAAATGCAATGGGAAGCGCGAAGAGAAGTGATCCGCTCGTGATGATGGAACCGATGTCACCCATTGGTAGAGGCGCTTTCCTGGGCCAACTGATCAATGATTCCGCCCAGGGTTGAAGCATCGACGGCGCCTAGTGCCCTAGCTGCCACCATGCCATTGCGGTCTATCACGATCGTGGAAGGAATTGCCTGTGGAGGCAAGGTGTCATTGAAGAGCAACTGCAAACGACCATCGGTATCCACTATTGATGGGAAGGTCACACCGTAGTTCTGAATGAAGGTTTTAGCTGATGCTTCTGAATCTCGGGTATTGAGTCCAATAAGTTGAACGTCTTGGTCGGCGTATTCGGTCGCGACCTCTTCGAGGGCTGGTGCTTCAGCTCGGCACGGTGCGCACCATGAAGCCCACACATTCAACACAATGATGTCTCCGGGGAAATCTGCCGTGCTCAATGGATTGCCATCGAGATCTAGCCCACTGACTTCAGGTGCTTGGGCGCGCGCAGCAGGATCGAGAATCGTGACGGATCCATCGCCGGAAACGAACCCTGCATCGGTGGCTGGATCAGAAGAACAGCCGCTCAATACGAGTACGGCTGCGCCCACGGAGGCCGTGATTCGGAGGAGAAGCGAGCGCATGTCACCATGTTAAGCGCCAGCGATCTTGCTCGCTTTCTCCAGTAGGTCCCGTGACGGTTCGGTGTAGGTGATGGCCACAAGGTCGTCACCTTGATAGGTCAGCGAGGTAATGGATGCAAGGGTGCATTGCCTGGATCGAGGGTCGTGCCAGAGCCTGCGATTCTCCGCGTTGAGCCGGGAAATCCAAATGGGCAGTTGGTGACTGACGAGCACAGATTCGCGACCGGGGGCACCGAGGCGGGCAGTATCAATGGCGCGCTGCATGCGCTCGGCCACCACCTGGTACGGCTCGCCCCACGAGGGTGTGAACGGGTTCCACAGATGCCTCCACGCCTGCGGCTGCTTGAGAATGCCATCGCCCACACTGACACGCTTACCTTCAAAGACATTGTCTGCCTCAATGAGATCGGCGTTGGTGACAATGTCGAGTTTGTGGCGGCCGGCAATCGGGGTTGCCGTCTGTTGGGCACGCTCCATGGGAGATGAAATCACGGTGGCAATATCGCGATCGGCAAGTGCCACAGCCGCCCGCTCTGCCATCTCGTGACCGAGATCACTCAGGACATAGCCCGGGAGGCGTCCATAGAGAACACCTTCCGGGTTGTAGACCTCGCCGTGGCGAAGCAGATGAACCGTAGTGTGCTCCGTATGCTCCGAGTTCTTTGCCACGGCGGACTACTTACTCGACTTGCGCCGCGCTACCGGGCGCTTTCGGCTTGGACGCCATGAACTCTCACCTGACTCCAAGGACGTGTCACGCAGTTTCTCCGCGTAGACCGAGAGTGCATCGACAAGGGCCAACGGCGTGTTGATCTCCGCGAGGACATCGACGCGCAAACCATGTTCGAGTGCGGTCTTTGCCGTCTGCGGTCCAATACATGCGACCACTGTTGTTGCATGAGGTTTACCAGCGATACCCACCAAGTTGCGCACCGTGCTACTTGATGTGAAAAGGACGGCATCGAATCCACCGGTCTTAATTGCTTCGCGGGTCTCGGCGGGTGGTGGTGCCGCACGCACAGTACGGAATGCCGTGATGTCTTCGACTTCCCAACCCAAATCGGTCAGTCCGGCAACCAGAGTGTCCGTGGAAATATCTGCTCGGGGTAGGAACACTCGGTTGATGGGATCCATTAGTGAGTCATATGGAGGCCATTCTTCGGTCAGTGCCGCTGTGTTTTGGTCACCATCTGGGATCAAATCAGGCTTGACGCCAAACTCGACGAGCGCATCGACAGTTGCCGCTCCCACGGCTGCGACTTTCAATCCCGAGAATGATCGGGCATCAAGACCATATTCCTCGAGCTTTTCCCGAATTGAGCGAACCGCATTTACGGATGTGAATCCGACCCATGCGTAGCGCCCGGTGACTAGCCCATTCACTGCACGATCCATTTGTTGTGGTGTGCGCGGAGGTTCAACCGAAATGGTGGCAACTTCCTTGGGAATTGCACCATGGGCCCGCAACACCTGAATCATTTCAGCGGTGTTGTCTTGTGTACGTGGGATCAATACTCGCCAACCAACAAGTTCCTTCTTCTCAAACCAGTTGTACTTTTCGCGTTGGTCAATTACTTCGCCGACAACAACAAAACCTGGGCCGGATTCTTTAGCAGCCTTGAGCACCCCTGCAATCGTTCCCAGGGTTGCCACCGTGGTGCGTTGATCGACCGTGCTGCCGTGCCGAGTTATGGCAATCGGTGTCTCCGGATCGCGCCCCGCCTTAATCAGTGACTCTGCAATTGCAACGGCACTGTCTCCGCCCTGGGGGAATACCAGGGTGGCACGTGGGTCACCGAGTTGATCCCACGGAATGGTGCTGTCGTGTGCATCGAGAATTCGAACCTCGGTGGCTTTGCCGCCTGTCAGGTTGAATCCAGCAAACGCAGGAATACCCGATATTTCGCTGACACCCGGAACAATTTCAAAGTGGGCATGTGAGCGTCGAAGAATGGAAATCTCAGGAACCAAAGTGCCTTTCACAATGGGATCGCCGACAACCAAACGCACTACAAGTTCATGCTCGCGTGCATGATCAAGCGCCAACTTGGCAGTGTCTGCAGGATCAAGTGGATTCTCTTCCGCATCAATGGCGACCACGATTTTTTCCACGG
>CAZVLV010000262.1:0-2786 GCA_964628015.1 uncultured Aquiluna sp.
TTGACATCTTCAATCTGCTCGCTGTATTGCTTGGTGAGCGATGCAACGGTATGCACAACAAGCGCGAGCATACCAGCGAATGGACCAATACCAACCCACACCGAAAAGATGATGGCCCAGATGATGGGCTCCATCGACCGCATGATGTTTAGGATAACCCGCAGGATGACGTAGATGGTCTTCGTCAACGGTGTTTCGGACATCACATTACGTGCTGCGGGGAAGCTGAGCAGGAACGAAATCGGTACTGCCACAACTGTTGCCATGAACGCCGTGAAGATCGTGACGATCATCGCCGAGACAGCTTCACCAATGATGTCGAATTCAGGCGTGATAAGGGCTTGGAAGATCCGACCCGCACCGGCAAGTCCATCTCCGGAGAAGAACTCTATCGGCGAGATAGCGGTGATGATCCAGCCGCCAACAATGAACACAGAGAGAGTAAGCCAGCCGAGATGCGACACCGTGCGCAGGGACCGACCTTCTGGTGTGTCAATGCCGAGGCTAACTCCACCGATTGAGGACTTCGCTGCAAGACCAGCAATGATAAAGATGGCGGCACCAAGGCCAGAGGCAAGGAGGGCGTACGATGTATCGGCAGCGACTGATGTGTCGAGCAATGCAGGCATGATCACACGCTCGATTAATGCGCCAACCGACGCTCCGAGCAGACCGTCGATGATGATGGCAAGAAGACGTTTCATCGGATCTCTACCTCCACAGCATCTTCACCATAGATGGTAGCGAACCACTCATCCGTGATGTCATGTGGTGTGCCTTGAAACACCATCTCGCCGTTCTTGAGGGCAATCCCGGCGGTCCCATTGAAATTCAAGGTGACAATCTTGTCCTGAACTTAGATCCGCTGATTTCACTTGGTCAACAACAGTTGGTCGAACAAGGAATTACATTCGCTGAGAACATCACGGTCCCACAAACGGATCGCCAGTTCATTCTCATGAGCGTTCCCGCGCTAGAACAAGCACGAACCATTTACTCATTCTCCGCACCCATTCTCAACTGGGTCGTTGTCCTTGTCGCGTTCATGTTCATCGGCGCAATTCTGTTGGCCCGCAGGAGGGCTCGCACAGCAGTCACCGCCGGGGTTGTTGTCATGGTCAGCGCGGTGGTGCTGTACGCGGTCGTGACCATTGGCGAAGGAACATTCACCAATCAATTTGTTGGTTCGATTTTCGAATCCGCTGCCGTGATCGTGTACCAGAACTTCCTTGCATATCTCATTGCTGGAGTACAAGCACTCTTTGTGCTCGGAATCATCATTGTGATCGGTGGGTGGCTTTCTGGCCGAACCAATTCCGCGCAGTATGTTCGCGGACACTTCACCAATGGTCTCAATGAAATCGCTGCTCGCACCGGGTGGAAAACGGGCGATTTCCTTGGGCCTTATGCTCCCTGGATTCGCTGGGCCGTCATTGTCGTGTGGCTCGTGTTCCTGTTAAGTGGAACTTACTTGGGCAGCATCTCTGGAGTCATGTTTACGCTGCTTATGGCTGGTATTTGGACCGGATTGGAAATTCTTATTCGGGCTTCCGAGCGGCCCACCATGCAAGAAGTGCTTGTTGAGCAAGTTGAGGTGATTGAGGTCCGCGATCTAACCTAAATTCCAAAAGGAATTTATACGCCTCGCCGACTTCGCGCCCTGGTCCAATCCCCAGTATCTCCATAATTTGTGAACCATCGAGATCGGGCCGGATCGCATTGAGTTCTTCCTGTGCCTCCAGCACGCGTATTCGCTCTTCCAGGTTGTCATAGGCCCGCTGAAGATTTGCTGCCCTTCGCGCATTGCGTGTTGTGGAATCGGCACGAGTCAGTTTATGTAGTCGCAACAACATGGGTCCTGCGTCACGAACATAGCGTCGCACTGCGGAATCCGACCATTCACCGGTTCCATATCCGTGAAAGCGAAGGTGTAATTCAACAAGTAATGAGATGTTTTCTATCTGCTCGTTACTGAACCGCAGTGCCTTCAGACGTTTCTTTGTCATGCGAGCACCCACTACTTCATGGTGATGAAATGACACACGTCCATCTGATTCGAACTTTCGAGTTTTAGGTTTCCCGATATCGTGCAGAAGTGCCGCTAGGCGCAGGGTGAGATCCGGAGGTAAGTGAGGCTCATGGGCTGTTTCTAAGTCAATGGCTTGCTCCAACACCGTTAACGTGTGTTCATAGACATCTTTGTGATGATGGTGTTCATCCGCCTCTAATTGCAAAAGTGGGAGTTCAGGCAATACGTATTCAGCAACACCCGTATCCACCATGGCGGTTAAGGCAACTCGAGGATTTTCCGACATAACGATCTTGATGAGTTCATCGCGGATTCGTTCGGCGGAAACAATCTCTAATCGTGAGGCTTGATCACGCATAGCGTTGAGCACGTCTGGGGAAATAACAAAATTCAGCTGACCTGCGAAACGTGCGGCACGCATAATGCGCAGTGGGTCATCGTCAAATGACTCCTTCGCCGTGAGTGGTGTCCTAATGAGGTGATTGTCCAGATCTTGCAGTCCTGAAAAAAGATCCACGAGTTCCATGGCGGGTAGCGTTAGTGCCATTGCATTAATGGTGAAATCACGGCGGCTGAGGTCTTCGTCCAGACTTGTTCCAAACGTTACCTCTGGCTTGCGGGAATCTTCCCGGTAGCTCTCTGTGCGATACGTGGTGATTTCAATGGATCTGTCACCCTTAAGGGCACTTATCGTTCCAAACATGATCCCGGTATCCCAGATGTTGTCCGCCCAACCCGTGAGGCACGACGTGATCTG
>CAZVLV010000263.1:0-2762 GCA_964628015.1 uncultured Aquiluna sp.
CATTAGTGACCATGAGCACCTCTCCTGCCGCTCTATCTGCGTGCTCTACTGCATGAGCAAATGCCGTTGCTGCATTGCTGACATAACATGTGTCTATCAGGGCCTGACCACCATCAATAAGAAAGAGCCGATTACTTTGTGCTCGCTGAACGATGCGACCAATAAGTTGGGTATCGCCTGGACCCCATACTAAGTGTGGACGCAAGGACACCGTTGTGAATTGTGGACCATTGGCGGCGAGCACCAACTGCTCGGCAAGTCCCTTCGTTTTACTGTAATAACCATGCGCGCCCTGGGGATCAGCCGGTAGCGCTCCTACCCCGATCAACGGTTCTCCTGTATGAGCGACTGACGGTGAGGACGCAAAAACAAACTGTCGAACACCTGCCTCTTGGGACAACTCCAACAGGTTGCGAGTTGCCTCAACATTGGTCCTGTAGAAGTCTTGTTCCGAGCCGGTCACGCTCACTTTTGCAGCAAGGTGAATCACGGAGTCCACTCCCCGCATCCACTCTCGTGAGTACTGCGGATCGGATATGTCATCTAGGTATTCGTTAACGCCCGATACTCCACATGGATTACGCTGCACAACGACACATTCATGGCCACGTGAGACGATCTCCCGAGCTACTGCCGAGCCGAGCAATCCCCTCGCTCCCGTAATCAAAATCTTCACGAGACACCTGCAAGGACTTGATCGGCCCAACGAGCAAGCTTCTCCCTATTGATTTTGGCATTGTGCCGAATATCCATGGGTAACTTTGTGCGGCGCAGAACTGCGCTCACCGAGGTACCTGCAACATCGCGAACGGCATCTTCCAGGTCAGTATCTGAAACATCCTCTTGCAAAACGACAATGACAACAACGACTTGATTGCCAGGAGGGCCTACTCCCACACACGCAGCCTGGTACACACTCGGCAACTTTTCGACACGTTGTTCTACTGGCACTGGAGTGAGTGGGCCTTGCGACGTTGTGATGACGTGGGCCTTGCGACCCTCTACCCACACGTTGCCGTGCGAATCCACGTGCCCTACATCCCCTGTGCGGTGCCATCCGGGGAAATCCGAGGCAGCGGCCTGTGTGAATGCGAGTTTGTCGTAGGAGGATCGCATGTGGTCAGAGGCAATCACGATTTCTCCCATGACGTCTGGGATATCCACAAGTGTGGTGGGTTCCTGCCAAGGCGCAATTCGAACCCGTACACCGTCAATGGGTTTTCCAACTGGAACGCCAGCGCGTGCGGGATCTTGTGCCGAGTTCTCGAGTTCAATAATGTCATCGAGATCAATGTCGGTGAGAGGTAGCGCCTCTGTCATACCATAGGGGGTTCGCAATTGCGCACCAGGAAACAACTCGGTCACTGCCATCAATAGCGAACTCGGTACCGGCGCACCCGCCGACAGGATTAAGCGGATGGAAGACTGTGAGCGAATACTCTGGGAAGTCCGTTGGACATCCTTAGGCGCGGTTTCGACCACGTTACGCAGCGCTGCAGGGGATGCCCACAATAATGTTCCATGCGCCTCGGTTATAGCGGCTGTCACACTTGTGTAAGTCAATGAACTTGGTGAACTTAAATCCATAGATGGCAGGACCGACCCAACTCCAAGAGCTGGCCCAAAAACGGCCCAAGGGGCGAATGCCGCGATAATGACATCGGAGTTCGTGAGCGAATAGTGGTTCTTGAGCACCGCCACGGTTGCGCTAATCCGAGCCCGGGAGTATCGCACCCCCTTAGCTGGACCCGTTGAACCCGAGGTGAAGACAACTGCACCATCGGATTCAGGATCAAAAGCCGTAAGCGGGCTCTGTGAAACAGTGCGCGAGAAAGTGGAGAGGTCCTTGGAAGAGACCCGAAGACCAGGAACTTGTAGGAATCTTGTCAGGGGCATGGCTCGAGGGATAGCGAAAACGTGATCAGGATGTGCGCCTCGCAGTGCTCGAATTAAACCGCGCGCACCGAGTCCGGAGTCGGCTATCACAATGCAAGCGCCCACATTCCATGCGGCATAGATCAGCGCAATGAGTTCTGGGCCAGGAGGGATGAGAAATGCGATGCGATCCCCTGGCCTAATTCCCGCTGCACGCATGCCCGCGGCAAATTCTTGAATGCGCCGGTCCAATAGACCCCAACTCACACTCAATTCCTGTCCGCGCTTACCCATAACAGTTATGGCGGTCTCCCGTGGAGACTCCTGGGCTCGATTCCTCACCCCAACACCTAAATCAATGAGGCTCGTTCCGCCATCGGTGACACTCGGTGTCATGAATGAGCCATGTGTCACGCCTTCAACCCACCGAAGTACATCAGGGAATAGCTGTGGCGCATCTTCACTGACAAGATGCGAGGCTCCCTCATATCGGTGCACATCTGCATGCGGGATGCGGGATTGAAAATCTCTGAGGTATTGATCGGAGAAGACCGGATCTCGAGGCCCCCAACATAAAAGCACTGGGGTGTCGGCGAGAAGAGTCAGGGATTGCGCAACGGAGTCCAATGTTTCACGCGAAGGATGATCAGGTTCGAAAGGAATGTCGGCAACGAAACCTCGGACGGATGCGCGATCAACAGACGTGCGGTAAGGAAGGGCAAAGGCTTTTGCAATGGCTCTGGGAATTTTCTTTCCACTCAACACCGTGGTGCCCCGAACAAAAACAGGTGAATACTGCGTGATCGTTGCCAGAAGACCCCGAGCCCGTGCCAAACGAATCAGACCGGGGCCGCTGAATTCCTCTGGTTGATGAACCGCTGTATTGA
>CAZVLV010000264.1:0-2743 GCA_964628015.1 uncultured Aquiluna sp.
TCGGTTTCGCGGGTATCTTCATTACGATCCCCCAGCTTGATATCAACTATTCCCGTTATGCGCCCAGGGCGTGGGGACATCACAACAACGCGATCCGATAGATACACAGCCTCAGGAATGGAGTGAGTCACGAACACAATTGTCTTTCCCGTTTCCAATCGAATGCGTAGCAACTCGTTCTGCATTCGTTCCCGTGTCATTTCATCGAGGGCGCCAAATGGTTCATCCATGAGTAGAAGTGGAGGGTCCACAGCCAGCGATCTAGCGATAGCCACTCTTTGTTGCATACCGCCCGAGAGTTCCCAAGGACGATGGTTGGCAAAGTCAGCCAGTTGAACCATGTCAAGAAGTTCTAGAGCGCGTGCTTCGCGCTTCTTCTTGTCCCATCCGAGTAATTCCAACGGAAGTTCAACATTTTTGGCAACAGTCCGCCAGTCAAAGAGTGCCGCTTGCTGAAAAGCGATTCCATACAGTTGTTGGACTCGAGCCTCATGAGGACTTACTCCAGCTACTTGCACAAGGCCTCGCGTTGCATCGGTGAGGTCCCCGATAACTCTGAGGAGGGTACTTTTCCCGCACCCCGATGGACCAATGAGGGAAATGAATTCGCCAGACATGATCGTGAGGGAAACATCGGAAAGAGCCGTCACTTCATTTGAGGCCCCTTCATTGAATACTTTCCAGAGTCCCTGTACCGAAACTGCTTGGCCACCGACTGGCACGTTACTCATGCCCTTCCTTCCTTGGGGAGATTACGAGTGAGGTACATGTCTAATGCGGTCACGAGGGCAGTCGCCACGAGTCCGAGGAGGATTGCACCAAAAACTGCTACGTATACCTTGGCAGGCTGTGATGTTGTTTCGCGGGCATATTCAATAATTAGGCGCCCAATGCCGCCCTTGACGCCGGTGGAAATCTCTGCCACGACAGTACCGACAACGGCTGCCGCGATGGAGACCTTGAGCGCTGGAACCAAATATGGAATTGAGGACGGAAAACGAAGTTTCCACAATATTTGACGCGGGGTGGCCGCATAAGAACGCATGAGTTCTAGCGCTGTAGGGCGGGGCGCCTGAAGACCTCGAAGTGCTCCCACCGATAGCGGGAAGAAAGCAAGATAGGCGGCAATGAACATGACCGAGTAGGTTGTCGTCCAGGACACAGGTCCAAACGAAATGCGATTTCCGAGCCCCACAATGAGTGGTGCAAGTGCAATCAAGGGAACAGTTTGTGAGGCAATAACAAAGGGGAGTAATCCTCTTTCAAAGAAATAGAACCGTTGCATGGTGATGGCCAGGAGTAAACCAACACTGACTCCAATGACAAATCCGCCAAAGGCGATCAACAACGAGTAACCAGCCGCACTCAAAACTGCTTCGAGGACAGTGGTGTCTGAACCTCGAACTTCGGGATTACCGAATGCTCCCACCATCGTCCACACGTGCGGCATGGATGTGTCATCAGTCTTCAGGGGTAGTTCGATAATCGAGCCAACTAGCTTTACCAGTTCCCACATGATGATGACAAGTGCAACTCCGGCTAATGCCCAAAGGGTTGACATTGTGAATCTGCGCAGGCGAGAACTTCTCATTAAAGTGTTACTCCTTGGCCAATACAACATCGGCAATGGCAGGAATGATTCGCTCTCCGTATTCTGAGAGAGTGTGATCCTTGTCATCGTGTTGCAGATACAAGGCGAATTGGTCGACGCCTAGTGCCTTAAGTTCTTCCAAACGACGTACATGTTCTTCGGGTGGTCCGATTATGCAGAATCGATCAATAATTTCATCTGGGACAAAGTCGGCGTGTGTGTTCCCAGCCTGGCCGTGTTGGTTGTAGTCGTAGCCTTGTCGGTTCTTGATGTAATCCGTAAGAGCTTGGGGTACGGCCCCGCCATTCTCACCGTATCGCTCAACAATATCGGCAACATGATTTCCCACCATGCCCCCAAACCATCGCAATTGGTCTCGGGCATGAGCGACATCATTAGTCACGTATGCAGGGGCGGCGACACAAATATAGATGGAATCAGGATCGCGCCCTGCGGCTGCTGCAGCGTCTTTCACAGCTTTAATTGTCCATTCCGCAATTGATGGGTCTGCGAGTTGAAGAATGAAGCCATCGCCGACTTCTCCAGTGAGTGCAAGCACCTTCGGTCCGTAGGCAGCAACCATTACTTCAGTTCGACTGTCCTTAGCCCAAGGCAGTCGGATGTTGTTTCCTTTGTATTCGACCGCCTCACCGTTTACCAGTCCTTTGAGCTCGATAACGGACTGTCGTAATTCAGCAACCGTCACGGGCTTTCCATTTGTCACTCGAACGGCTGAGTCGCCTCGGCCTATTCCGATGACCGTTCTGTTCCCATACATTTCGTTCAGGGTCGCGAATACTGAAGCCGTGACGGTGATATCCCGAGTTGCCGGGTTGGTCACCATGGGGCCGATCTTGATCTTCCTTGTTTCATCCAAAATCTTGCTGTAAATGACATACGGCTCTTCCCACAAGATGTGTGAATCGAAAGTCCAGACATAGGTGAATCCGTAAGTCTCCGCACGGCGAGCAAGATCGATCACTCGCGCTGCAGGTGGTGTGCACTGAAGTACGACTCCAATTTCCATGTTGTGTAGTCCTTCGCTGTCGGATGGTTCGGCTGGTCAATTCATATATGTGTGGCTGCGTGACGGGTTAACGGGCTAACGGGTTAACGGGCTAACGGGTTAACGGGAACCCCAAATCAACTGAG
>CAZVLV010000265.1:0-2726 GCA_964628015.1 uncultured Aquiluna sp.
CACATCTCGAAAGGATCACCCCCATGAATCGCACAACCACAGCAATCACCGCTCTCGCAGGACTTACCGTTCTCAGCGTCACGCTCAGCGGTTGCGTCAGCGGCGAAGGCCCCAGCGATACGGCCGGCGGAGCACAAACTGTGAGCTTGGACTACTCGTACTGGAATCCATTGAGCTTGGTCGTCCGCGATCAAAAGTGCATAGAAAACGCACTCGGAGAAGGATCCACCGTCAACTGGGTGCTTTCAACGGGAAGCAACAAAGCTAATGAGAATCTCAATGCTGAGGTTATTGATATTGGATCAACCGCAGGAGTCGCTTCATTTGTTGCTCGGGCAAATGGAGCAGCAATCAAAACAATTGGCGTTTTCTCGCAGCCTGAATGGGCAGCCATTGTCGTTCCCGCTGATTCGACAATCTCGTCAGTGGAGCAGCTCAAGGGCACAAAGATCGCTGCAACAAAAGGCACCGACCCCTACTTCTTCCTACTTCAGGCATTGAATGAAGCAGGACTGAGTGAATCTGATGTGGAGATCATCAATCTTCAACATTCCGATGGCCAAGCAGCATTGGCACGTGGTGACGTTCAGGCGTGGGCCGGCCTAGATCCAATCATGGCGACAACCGAGGTCAAAGACGGCGCTCAGCTTATTTACCGCAATATCGATTTCAACTCCTATGGTGTACTCAATGCGCGGGAAGCATTTCTTGCGGAACAACCCGAATTAGTTGATCAGGTTCTCAATTGCTACGAAGAAGCACGCACGTGGATTATTGATAACCCACAGGAAGCTGCAAATCTTTTGGCACAGGAGGCTTCCCTCGAGCCAGACATTGCCAGCAAGGTGCTTACTGAGCGCACAGTTGTAGACATCTCGCTGGTACCAGGCGATGCTCAGCGTCAGGTCCTCGAGACAATCCTCCCCACTCTCGTGGCTGAAGGTCAGGTTCGTTCAGAAGAGGAAGCACGTGCAGCTCTCGAGACTCAATACGACACAACATTCGCTGAACGAGCAACCTCATGACAGTGACCACCCAACACGTGGACTCAACCGACAAAGCCACTCGGGAAGAGGCGCGTCAGAACAGTCGCCGTGTGAGTTGGGCAGGAGCCGCGTTACTAGGCATGATTCTCCCTGCCACGTTGCTCCTGTTGTGGCAGTGGCTGTCCACCAATGGTTCGTATTCCGCAAGCCAACTGCCCACACCCAGTGCGGTGGTGTCGGCACTCGTGGAGTTAATCGAGCGCGGCACGTTCTGGACGCACGTGGCAATCAGTGTGCAGCGCGTGCTCCTTGGGTTTGCAATAGGCGCAACAGCCGGTTTGGCAATTGGCTCGCTCGTAGGGTTATCTCCGCGAGCGAGTTCATTACTCTCCCCCACAATTCAGGCGATTCGTGCCGTTCCATCGCTTGCATGGGTGCCCCTGCTCGTGCTGTGGATGGGCATTTACGAAGGCCCTAAAGTTACCCTCGTTGCCATTGGTGCTTTCTTCCCCGTGTTCACCACGGTTGCGTCTGGCTTCATGCACACTGACCGCAAGTTAATTGAAGTTGGTCGCGCATACGGATTATCCGGGGTCAAATTGGTGACGGGAATCCTCCTTCCCGCAGCAGCGCCTACCATTTTCGCTGGTCTGCGACTTGGTCTTGCCCAAAGCTGGCTATTCGTTGTGGCAGCAGAGTTGATTGCTAGCTCTAAGGGCCTTGGCTTCCTGTTAATTGATAGCCAGAACACCTCGAGGACCGACATCCTGCTACTCGCCATCATCAGCCTTGCGATTCTTGGAAAGACGACCGACCTTATTTTGGCCACGATTGAGAAACGCACCCTCAAGTGGATTTAGCCACCTCCCGTACTGTGCAAAAGGAGCATCATGACTGACCGCGAGTTTGGTTTTCGCACACGCGCACTGCACGCGGGTGGAACACCCGATCCGACTACCGGCGCACGTGCCGTGCCGATTTACCAAACAACAAGTTTCATTTTCGAAGACACCCAAGACGCGGCAACCCTGTTTGCATTGCAAAAGTACGGAAACATTTATTCGCGAATCGGCAATCCGACCGTCGCGGCCCTCGAGGAAAGAATCGCATCGCTGGAAGGTGGCCTGGGCGCAGTTGCAACAGCAAGCGGCCAAGCCGCAGAGTTCTGCACCTTCGCAGCTTTAGCCGGTGCAGGAGACTCCATTGTGGCGTCGTCTGCGTTGTACGGCGGAACGGTCACTCAACTCGATGTCACCCTGCGCAGATTCGGTGTGGACACCACATTTGTTAACTCCGATGACCCCGCAGACTTCGCAGCGGCGATTAAGCCCAATACCAAAGCGATCTTTGCGGAAGTTGTGTCCAACCCCTCAAGCCAGGTGGCCGATATTCGAGGACTCGCAGACGTGGCACATAATGCAGGAATTCCATTGGTTGTCGATGCCACAACAGTTACACCATATTTATGCCGCCCCATTGAATTCGGTGCTGACATAGTGATTCATTCAGCAACCAAGTTCCTTGGCGGTCACGGAACGACCTTGGGCGGCGTGATTGTCGATGCTGGCACATTCGACTGGGGTAACGGGAATTTCCCCACCATGACCGAACCCGTTGATTCCTACGGAGGAATCAAATGGTGGGACAACTTCGGCGAATACGGCTTCTTAACAAAACTCAGAACGGAACAACTCCGCGATATTGGTCCCGCTCTTGCACCCCACAGCGCATTTCTTCTCC
>CAZVLV010000266.1:0-2691 GCA_964628015.1 uncultured Aquiluna sp.
CCTGGCGAGACGGTCGTGAACATTTGGTGCGAACGCGAGAGTGACAAGTCCGTAGTCACAACTCATCTTCGGGATGAGATACAACTGAATCCTGTTTTGTTTCGTGTGCACGTCATCAAGGACATTCCTCGGTCTGCGTCAGGGAAAATACAATACTCGGTGTTGGCGACTGATTGACATGATTGAACTCAAGGACAGCCTGGAACGTATTGAGACCTACTCGCTCGAATCAGATGAAAAGAAGAATCGTCTAAGGTGCACACTGCTGGAACTCACACGTCACCACGCTATGCGCTGCGAACTGTATGCCAACATCTTGGGCAGCATCGGTTTTTCTGTCAACACAGCAACGAAACTGGAAGATGTTCCATATTTGCCAGTTCGACTGTTTAAGGAGTTGGAGCTACGTAGCATACCTCGGGATCAAGTAGTGAAGACACTTACTTCGAGTGGTACCAGCGGATACAATGTGTCGAAAATTTTTTTGGATCGGGAATCGACTCTGAGGCAAACCAAAGCACTCTTTCGTGTAGTTAGCCAAGCCGTCGGACGAAAGCGTCTCCCGCTTCTGATCATTGATAGTCCTGACGTCATCAATAATCGCTTCGAGTTCTCCGCCCGGGGAGCAGGCATCCAGGGCTTCTCCGCGCTTGCGACCCATCGTGCCTTTGCACTTAACAGTGATCTGTCGTTGAATGTTGAATCAATTGAGGAGTTCCTTCAGAAGCACCACGGTGAGAAAGTCTTGCTTTTCGGCTTCACTTTCGTAATCTGGCAGTTCTTTGTCGGTGAACTCCGCCGACGTCAACACACTCTAGACTTCCAGAATGCCGTCGTGATTCATGGTGGGGGTTGGAAGAACCTGACAAGTCAGTCAGTTTCTCCTGAGATATTCAAGTCGCACGTTGAAGCCACAACCGGTATATCACGAGTCTATGACTATTACGGCATGGTCGAACAAATTGGTGCCATTCATCTTGGTTGTGATTTTGGTTTCTTGCATACTCCAGCGTTCGCCGATGTCATAGTTCGGGATCCACTCACCTTTGCGCCATTGGACTTTGGGCAGCGAGGTGTTCTGCAGGTGGTTTCGGTTTTGCCTACCAGTTACCCAGGGCACAGCCTGCTCACTGAGGATGAGGGCACGGTCTTCGGCGAAGATGATTGCCGCTGCGGCAGACTAGGTAAGTATTTTCTTGTTCACGGTCGCCTGAGCGCAGCCGAGATCCGAGGCTGCAGCGATGTCATCGCACTTCAGAATTGAAAGGGTTACAGGATGAGCTTGGATTGGAGAGTCGGCGTCTCAAACATCCTGGATCCCGGGAGTCTGGACTTGGAGCGCTTCGAACAGACCTCTCCACACCAACCTTTCTCTCCACAGTCTGTTGATTTTCTCGCATCGCTTTCACGGAATTTATTAGCCTGGCCAGGCCTACGCGACCACCCCGACGTGGCAACCTTTGCATTCTGGATTCGTCGTGCTTCTCTTGAGGCCTTGCGAGAAAGCCATGGCTGCAGCGGCACTCGATTGGGACGCGGGCTCGTTTTCCATGTGACTCCGGGCAACGTTCCTGTCAATTTCGCGTACTCACTTGCAACAGGGCTACTGGCAGGAAATGCCAATATCGTGAGAGTTCCCAGTCGAAACTACCGTCAAGTTGAGATCGTTTCCTCTGCGATTGCATCGCTCCAGGAGCAAGATCAGTATGCCCATATGCGCTATAGAATTGCCTTGATCAAGTACGACCGAACATATACTTCCCCAACAGACGCTTTGTCCAAGATGTGTGATGTCCGAGTCATTTGGGGTGGAGATGAGTCGGTGTTTGATGTGCGTAGGTCACCACTCAAAGCTCGTGCGTACGACGTCACTTTCCCAGACCGATACTCGATAGCGGTTATCGGGGCTGATGCTTATCTAGAAGTGAGCAACAAGAGAAAGGTGGCCCACGACTTCTACAATGACACTTACCTTCTGGATCAGAATGCTTGCTCAGCACCACACCTAGTTCTATGGCTAGGCTCCGACATTTCCGTTCGAGAAGCTCGCCGTCTATTTTGGCTAGAGCTTAACCAAGTTGCGATGCAGCGCTATGATCTAAGCGGGACGGCAGCTATAGGCAAACTCACTACAGCCTACAAGTACGCTTCAACTCACCCTGAGACAAACATTTCTAGGAGTCAAAACAACTACCTGAACATCGTTACCATCCCAGAGCTCAGTGATGATCTTGACTCCTCTCGCGGAAATTGTGGAATCTTCTTTGAGTACTCAGCAAGTGAGATAGATTCGCTTGCAGAAATTGTGAACACCAAATATCAAACACTAGCTTACTTGGGCGTAGATCCTCAGAAGGTGCGTAGTTTCGTAATGGATAATCAACTCAAGGGTATTGATCGGATTGTTCCCATCGGCAAGACTCTCGACTTTTCGTTGGATTGGGATGGATACAGCCTCATTGATAGTCTGAGCCGTGTCGTCAGTGTTGTTCGGTGATCCGCGTTTGTGACCACCTCTGAACGCCGTCGCCAGGGAGCCGTACGGGGCAAGCCGGACACCTTAATCGTGACCCGCAGCGAGCCCCCGTGCTAAGCCGATTGGTCCTAAGTTCCCACCCCTAAACGGTAGAACTTAAATCAGCCTTGACTGGGCCTTCTCTGAGTTGGAGTCATGCCTCCAACTCATTACGG
>CAZVLV010000267.1:0-1456 GCA_964628015.1 uncultured Aquiluna sp.
GCGAGATCGACAACTCCGGCGCGATCACAATGTGATTGTCTTCGATTACGTCCACAA
Organism: uncultured Aquiluna sp.; assembly: GCA_964628015.1. Lineage (GTDB taxonomy): Bacteria > Actinomycetota > Actinomycetes > S36-B12 > S36-B12 > UBA4592. Next base: position 58 of record CAZVLV010000267.1, read on the forward strand.
CGACATTTCGCTGGGCACACTCGTTCACAATCTGCGCAATGTGGTCGGGAGTAACGTCATGCTCACGTAATTGGACAATTGCTTGAGGCCCGGGTGTCACGTGTACAGACTGAACAAACGAATGGAGGCGCACGTCATGAAGCGCCGCAGTGAGCTCTAACTCCATGGTCTGTGCACGAAGTCCTGAATCGCTGTGCTCACCCATACCGTGAGATTACCCATCTACGTTTATCCGACTCCACCCACGCAATAGTCTGGGATGCATGGCGAAGCAACGCGGTGAGGCCGGGAACAGGATCGTGCTCCTAGGCGCTACTGGTTTTACCGGTCGCCTCACCGCCGAAGCCATGGTGCGCGCAGGCCTAGCACCCGTGTTGGCCGGCAGGAACCCTGAGCGCCTACAGGACATGACGCGAGAACTCATGCGTATTTCGCCACCGGGTGCAGCGCCCACTTGGCAACAAGCAGATGCCACCATTCCTGAGTCAGTTGCAGCACTGGTGTCAGATCCTTCAGATGTGCTCGTGAGCACCGCTGGTCCATTCAGCGTGGTCGGTTCGCCTGCCGTGACAGCAGCCATCAATGCTGGTTGCACCTATATCGACTCCACCGGTGAGGCCGGATTCATCCGCGATGTCTTTGCAAGAAGTGATCACGCCGCAGCAACGGGAGCCAGACTCATTCCTGCTTGTGGCTACGACTTCATTCCCGGTAACTTCGCTGGTGCACTTGCTTTGCGTAACTGCAGAGACCGAGGAGATACTCCCGCGAGAATTGATATTGGTTACTTCACCCGCGGACCCATGGCCATGAGCAGTGGCACCCAGGCCAGCGCCATTGCATCACTAGGTGCCCCTGGATACAGATTTCATAATGGTGTCCTCGCCGAGGCTGCGCTGGGCACGGAATTCGGTGAATTCACCCTCGTCGATGGAAAAACAGTTGGTGGAATCAGTATTGGCGGGACCGAACAATTTGGCCTACCCACCATGTCGCCGACACTTCGCGATGTCAATGTGTATCTGGGGTGGGCAGGTAAATGGAGCAAGCCAATTTCCAAGGTCGCGTGGGCAACACAATTTCTCAATAAATTACCGGGGTCAGCGTCTGTGACCCAGCGAGTAACGGACAAGGCCATGGCTACAACAGGCAAGGGACCAACGGGTTCTGATCTTTTCCGCGGTACCAGTATTGCCGTTGCAACGGTCAGTGATCTTGTGGGTCGCCGCCTCGAATCAGTGCAGGTGGAAGGCCCTGCTCCATATCCCCTTACCGCCGAGTTGCTTGCATGGGCAGCCGCTATGGCGGCAGCTGGCAAAGTTCAGGGCACCGGCGCACTCGATCCCATCAGCGCATTTGGACTTGGCCCATTTCTTGCCGGCTGCACCGCGGTCGGTTT
>CAZVLV010000267.1:1466-2676 GCA_964628015.1 uncultured Aquiluna sp.
AGGTTCGCTACTCGTAAGTCTCGGCACATGAATCCAGTTATCAGTTTCGCCGAATGGGAAAACCAACAGCTCGTGCACCGATCCCGAGCAGAACAGTGGACATTGCCACACCGCAAGCGCAAGTTGTCCAATGAACGCGAGCCCGTTATGGATTTCTTATTCGAGTACTACCCATACTCTCCCGCGAAACTGGAGCAGTGGTTTCCTGGGTGCGGCTGGGATATTGAAGTGGCCGATGACCTTGAATTCACACATAGCGCTTTTATTCGTTCAGGGAACACCTTCACACTTGACCCTGCATACATCAACAAACATCAACGGCGAATTCAGTTCGTCATTGAGTTACTCAACGGAATCGAATCCCGCAGCGCCTCATTTAATTGCTTCGGATTGCACGAGTGGGCCATGGTGTATCAAGCGCCCATCCACGAGATTCGTCATCCTGATCCCCTCCGAATTAGTCCGCAAAAAATTGCCGACACGGTGGACACATTCGGATTGCGATGCACCCATATTGACGACTTCAGATTCTTTACCCCTGAAGCAGCACCTTTGAATGCAAATGAAACGGGGCTAATTCCATCGCGTGAGAATCAAACGCAACTTGATCAAAGTGGCTGCTTGCACGCCAATATGGATCTCTATAAATATTGCATGTGGCTTCAACCACTGGTACCAGGTGACCTAGTTCTTGATTGCTTCGAGCTGGCAGTTCAGACGAGGACCGTGGATATGCAGGCATCACCTTATGACCTGTCTGCTTTCGATTACTCCCATATTCCCATTGAACACACTGAAGGCCGTACTGAATATGTAGCCAGGCAAAGAGAAATTTCCGCGAAGTCCTATCCATTAAGAAGGCGCCTGAAAGAAATACTCACGCAGTCACTTGCGTATTCATGAGTAAGAACTGCACACACGACAAATGATCTACGCCATAGTAATCACTTGCCAGGTATGCGATTTTTTGTGGCGCGCCTGCACACTTGATGGGACCCATGGGCGGATGAAAAATTGCGGTTCCACTTCGCACCTTCGTGACGTTGTCCCAGTTGAGTTGAATTCCGGGTGAGATAACGAGGCGGTCATAACCGATCACCGTTCCGCGCGAGGTGCGCACCGTTCGGTCCAAGGGGTTCACGGACACCACAGAATCTCGGATTCACTGCACACCCTTGGGAATAACCGAGGACGTGGGACGACCACTGTC
>CAZVLV010000268.1:0-2656 GCA_964628015.1 uncultured Aquiluna sp.
CACGGTTCGCCAAGGCAGAAGCCGGGGCTCCTGAAACACAACAGAGCACTGCGCATCGATTCCTGTCACGAGGTGTCCGTCAACACAGACGCTGCCAGATGTGGCAGTTTCAAGACCAGCCACCAGGCGCAGCAGGGTGGATTTGCCGCATCCGCTTGGTCCCAGGATTGCGAGAATCTCGCCAGTGGCTGCGGTGACATTGATGTTATGCAGCACGTCAACCCGATTTGGCCCGGTTCCAAAGCTCTTGCTGACATCGGTCAGGGAGACTTCAGCGGGTGCAAGCGGTGCGATGCTGTCTGATGCAAATTTGTCTGATGCAAATATCTGTGTGTTTAGTGACATTGTGTCCTCGCAAAGTTGTAGGGGGTCTGGAGCAGCGAGCATCAGTCGCCTGCCGGCGAGGGCCGGTCAGATGGGTGAATGAGCAGGCTGGGTGGTCTGTGAATTAGCCCAAACAGATCGCGCTGGACATGCGCATGCAGTCCATTTCAATGCACGACACCAAGGCAAAACTCGGGTGGGATAGGTGTGAACCGTTGATCATTACTACTCCTGACATCGGTTCTGGCGGTAGCACCCTTGGTGGGTTGCTGCGGCGTCAATGAGCCAGATCTCTCGGCCGCTCTGGATGTTGGACGGAAAGGTAGCAGAGGGTTTCAGGTGTGGCAAATCTGGGGTCCACATCGGGGAGTTTTCACACGGTCAACTGATCATTTCCCGGTCGGGATGCTGAATCAATAAACCACCCATTGCGTTCATTTGTCATGGCGTAGGAGAGTCGCACTACATCTGAGCCGGTTTCAAAAGATGCCGAAACGGTTATTTCCCCGGCGGCATTCTGGTCACAGGACTCAAGAGTCACGGTGGGATTCTCCAGAAGAAATGAATATCCAACAGAGATGATGCGGGCGAATTGGCTCTCGGAAATCCTGGATCTGAACGAATCCGAGGAGTAGGTCAGGGCTGCCCGAAAATCCTGGGCGCTCAAAGACTCCGTTTGGCTGGTGATTCCTTGTTCAATAGCGATGAGATCTCGCGTGGAGCAATTGCCGGGAATCACGGAAGCAGAGGGGATGTCGGAAGGACGGGTGAAATATGTACTGGCAAGGGCTACCCCCAAAGAAAAAATAAGCACTATGGCAATGAATCTGCGCACGGCAACCCTCCCTCCGAGAAAAGTACCCGAAACGCGGGCCCAGGGCATCCGGTCATGTATTGCCATTAGCCACCTTGGCTGCACACCGACCAACTAAAATCGTGGGATGCCTGAATCCACGACACCTCTGAGTGACCTGATCCATGGGCACAATGTGGAAGGACGCATCGCAGCGGGTAAGGCTGCCAGGGCCGCCGTGCCTCGCTCAGCCATTGGCGCTTATGCGCCATCGGTGGATCGGCCAGATCCGATCGCCATCCTGGCCGAGCAGGAAACCCACCGGGTGCAGGAACTCATCCCACTTCGGCATCAGCGCATGAGCGCGAATCCCTTTGCATTTCTCCGCGGTGCCGCAGCTGTGATGGCAGCGGATTTAGGGTCCCGCCCGCATACAGGACTGTATGTTCAACTGTGCGGCGATGCTCATATGTCTAACCTCGGAATTTTTGCGGGCCCTGATCGATCCTTAGTTTTTGATATCAATGATTTCGATGAAACGGCCATAGGGCCATTTGAGTGGGACGTATTTCGATTAGCAACCAGTTTTGAGGTTGCCGCGCAGCAAGCAGGTCATTCTGTGAAGTTCTCGCGCACACTGCCTGGGATTGTTGCAACGGCCTATCGAGATTCCATGGCGAAGTTTGCCACCATGAACAACCTAGACACGTGGTATTACCGAATCGACTCCGATCAAATGAGGTATTGGGCCGAACGAGCAGATCAATCCTCTGCGGTAAAGAGACTGAACAAAACTGAAGCCACTGCACGGGCTCGTGATCGTTGGTCGGCTGTTCGCAAGTTGACTCATGTCGTAGATGGCACCCGCAGGTTTATTCACGATCCGCCATTGCTGGCATCTTTGGGCCTTGAGGGTGGAGCCTTGCCCGTTGTTGAATCAATGTTTAATGCATACAAGAGTTCCTTGCAGATAGATCGGCAGGAGTTACTGAATAGGTACCGAATAGTAGATGTTGGTCACAAAGTGGTGGGTGTTGGCAGTGTCGGGCTCTTGGCATTTGTTGTGCTTCTCGAAGGCCGTGACAGTGAGGATCTCCTCGTATTGCAGATAAAGGAGGCTGTCGATAGTGTGCTAGCACCGTTTACTGGTCTGACCAATGTGGAACCATCAGGAAAGCGAGTTGTCACGGGCCAGCAATTGATGCAAGCATCCTCAGACGCATTCCTGGGTTGGGTGGTCGGTCCCCGCGGTCGTTCCTACTACGTACGCCAATTACGTGACATGAAGTGGTCACCTGATCCTGGTCGAATGTCCGCTCAGGATTACACAACGTATGCAGGGTTGTGTGGAACTGTTTTGGCTCGAGCTCATGCGAGGGCGGGAGACTCGGTTGCCATATCTGCGTATATAGGTACATCAGATACGTTCGCAAAGTCCGTGAGTGAGTTCGCGGATGCATATTCGGATCAGAATTCACGTGACTTTGCGGCATTTACTGAAGCAATTGATTCAGATCGAGTTGCCACGGCAGGTGAAGG
>CAZVLV010000269.1:0-2653 GCA_964628015.1 uncultured Aquiluna sp.
GATCTTGTTCCTTAAAGATTTCGGTGTTTACTAAATGCGGAACACGAGTGATTGGCCAGTCACCTAGGAGAGCGCTTTCCTGAACTGACTGAGTTAGCCACGTACTTGCGGGTAACAGATGCATTGGCTTGCGCCAGTGTCTTCTCTTCCTGTTCCACGTCCACCGATCAATATCGATTCCTGAGTCCCCTGAAGGGCGATTGGCAGCGGAGTAACCCTCGTGAGCCCGCTGCCATGTTTGGGCGGTTGCATAGTGTTCCGCTCCAGAGAATGTCCAAGCGTCATAGAGAGACCACACAATAGGTTTTTGGATTGCGCCTATTGTTTCGATGGTCATAAATCCGTCGGTGACCCAGTGCAGGTGAACAACGTCTGCTTCACTTGAATTGATTTCTCGTGCTGTGATTGAACCAAATCGCGCAGGTGAGCGCCAAGTGTCAGTGGCACTTCTCTGGAGGGACCAAATCCTTCTGTCGAGTTCCTTCGCAAGCTTAAACGGGTACTCGGGGTTGGGCGTGATCGTTGAATCATTATGGGCACTCTGAGCAACACGCATTGTTGACTCCACGCCATCAGCTAAGAGAGCCTTGTGGATTGCGTATGCCGCACGAGCAGCTCCACCGTGCGCGTCATAGGTACTTAAATGAAGGATCTTGGGACTGCCTGTCCCTCGGCCAGATCCTTGGATGCTCACGCGGTTACGGTATCGGCTTGAGTCTTACTGATTCTGCAATCGGTCCAGTAAATCAGAAATCACGGACTTGACTCCAACGGGGAACGGGGTAGATCGGGGACTCAGAACGGTGGGAGTCATGCGCAGGTCGGATGCTTGACCAGATCCACTGTCGTGCACGCCATACGCAATGGGAATCTTGATTCGAAGGACATCCTGAACCTGAGCAATGACGGTGCCAAGGCTTTTGGGTTCACCCGAGGCAATCACCAATAAATTTGGCGATCCAGGATCCTGGGTCACTTGGGCGATTGTTGCCGCTGCATCCTGGACGAAAATGAAGTCTCGAATGGTATCGAGTGGCACGAATATGTTTATGGTTTCTTTCTCGAGTCCCGCTTTCACTAGCCGCGAAACCAAACCTTGTAACTTGTTGAGGTCTTGCCCAGGACCATAAAGGTTGCTGACTCGACCAATCATGACGCGCACCTCGTCAAGCTGGTTTGCAACGGTCTCCTGCCCCAGCTTTAGGAATCCGTATTCACTCAGCGGGGCGACAGGGCTGGACGCGGAAAAAGGCGCCTGCGTAGAACCGGCATACACCCCGCCAGCAGAAGATGTGAGAAAAAATGTGCCGGGCCCCTCGGGCAATTGTTCTTCAAGTGCTTCAATGAATTCCGTGAAGACTTCGAGTTCTCTGCGGCAAGTCTCTTTGTCGCTAGACACAGTCGCGTGCCCTGCCGCCCACACAATCAACCATGGTTGTGGGTTAGCTCTCACTAGTGCGCGAAATGCAGTGAGGTTTTTTAAAAGGTCGCGTACGGATTGCGACGCGTCTGCCCAATTGATGGGACTACCGCGAAAGGCATCAGGAAATTCTTGTAAGAGTGCGCCTCCCAGCAGTCCGCCGGAGCCAATAACCCAGGTATGCATGACGGGTGGTTACTTATCTTGAGTTGATTTGGTGGGAGGGAAAATTCGTTGTGGGTCACGCACCACTACATAAAGAGGTTTCCCGAGGCTCATGTTGGTTGCTGCCCCCACGTATTGAGCAATGATTCCAAGGCCTAAGAGAACTGAGCCGCCGATCAACATGAGTGCTGTGAATGTGGAAGCCCAGCCAGCAACGATGAACTCCCCTCGAACGCGTTGAAAAATGATCCACAAAATCGCAATGAATCCGACTCCGAAAAAAGTGAAGCCGAGAGCTGACACAAAGAACAAAGGTTTTGTGCCGCTGGAAACAATTAAGCGACCGAAATGGCTGGCCAGTTTGCGGTAGCTGTAATTCTCTGCAACGCGACCTTCTCTGCGGGCAATCACTGGGTATTCGGTTGAGTCGGCCACCACCCAGCTCAACGCAACGTCCAAATACACACCAGCTCCGGTGTAGGCAGCAACACTGCGTCCAATTTCGCCGAGCAACAATCGATAGCTGTTGAACTCTGCGAAACCTCCATTGGCAAGTGATTGAGCAAAAAGTTTTTTGGTGACCTTGGATGCAGTATTGCGAACACGTGAATGCGGTGGGGGGTTGCTTGGAGTTCCATAAACCAATTGGGCGCGCTCGCGGTAGGCACAGTCCAACAGTTGTGGGATAAAGCGGGGATCCTGCTGTCCGTCTTCATCCATGGTGACAATCCACTCCCCACCCGAGGAACTCATGCCCGCGATTGTGGCTGCGTGTTGCCCGAAATTGCGGCTGAGCCAGACAGGCTTAACAAATGTGTATTTGTCGGCAAGCTCACGAATAATCTGGTCACTATTGCCCGGTCCACGATCCCACACCAACAGAACCTCAGTTACTTGATAATCGTGGCCTTCGGGAGATGTATTGGGGTGGGTGAGTGGCTCTATTTCCGCCATGAGTTCGGGAAGTGTCTGATCTCCTTGGTACACAGGGATCACCACACTGATCGAGATATTGTCGTGGCTGGTCATCGTGAGCAGTCTAGGGCTTGACTGTCCTTAGGTTCTGAT
>CAZVLV010000270.1:0-2651 GCA_964628015.1 uncultured Aquiluna sp.
GCCTCTCTTGACGGGGAGTGAGTCGGGACAGTTTATGCGCGTATGCGTATAATCTCCTTCCATGACGAGAGTGGCTGTTGCTGGGGCTTCTGGTTACGCAGGCGGTGAGCTTCTTCGCTACCTAGCGCAGCACCCAAGCTTTGATCTCTTGGCTGCCTGCGCTGCGGGTCGAGCAGGGGAGAGCGTGGCGGCTGTACACCCTCAATTCGCTGGGACATCGTGGTCGGAACTTGTCCTGGACGAGACCACACCAGAGGTTCTCGGTCAGGCTGAAGTGGTGTTTTTGGCTCTCCCACACGGGGAGTCGGCGGCATTGGTCGCGAAGTTGCCTTCGGACACCATGATTGTTGACCTTGGTGCAGACTTCAGACTTCGTAGCAGTCAGGCTTGGAACACTTTCTACGGTGGTGAGTACGCGGGCAATTGGACCTATGGTCTTCCCGAACTTTTCGGTGCCCGCTCGCAGATTCGTTCATCAACAAGGGTTGCGAACCCAGGTTGTTATCCGACGGCTGTTGCATTGGCGTTGGCGCCCCTTGCGCAAGCCGGAGCGATTGAACTGACGGATATCGTGGTGGTGGCAGCATCGGGAACTTCAGGAGCGGGTCGTAAAGCCAGCGATTCATTGCTTGCAACAAACGTCATGGGTTCCATGTCTGCGTACAAAGTAGGCGGTATTCATCAGCACACTCCTGAAATGGAGCAGTCCATCGCAATGGCAGCAGGTGTTGGTGTTTCTGACGTGTTTTTGTCCTTCACTCCATTGCTAGCTCCAATGCCGCGCGGAATAGTCGCCACCTGCACTGCATCCTTGAGCAAGCAGGTTGATCCGCGAAAAATTCTGATGGATGCATACGAGAATGAACCGTTCGTGAGCATTCTGGAGGAACGTCAATGGCCTCAGACTGGATCGGTCAGTGGCACCAATTCGGCTCAGATTCAGGTTGCCGTTGATGATCACACGGGTCGCGTGATTGTTGTTTCGGTTATTGACAACCTAGGAAAAGGCGCGGCTGGGCAAGCGGTGCAGAATGCCAATTTGATGTTAGGTCTTGACGAGTGTGCTGGCTTAGATGTCATTGGGATTGCGCCATGAGTGTCACGGCCGCACAAGGTTTTCGTGCTGCAGGTGTCAGGGCGGGAATTAAGCAATCGGGTAATCCCGATGTTGCTGTGATCGTGAACGATGGCCCCAACGATGTCGCCGTTGCGGTATTCACCACCAATGCATTTGCCGCTGCGCCCGTGATCTGGTCTCGCCAAGTTTTAGCGGACGGAACCGCACGAATGGTTGTGGTGAACTCGGGTGGTGCTAATGCGTGCACGGGTTCAGAGGGTTTTGCGGATACTCATGTCACGGCCGAACACGCTGCGCAATTGGCACAAGCAGTGGGCAAAGAGATTGGCGCAGGCGAAGTTGTGGTCTGTTCAACAGGTCTCATCGGCGAGCGTCTGCCCATGGAGAAATTGTTGGCGGGAATCGACTCAGCATTTGCCGCGGCGAGTGCGGAGGGTGGGGAATCGGCCGCAACGGCAATCATGACAACTGACACCGTTCCAAAAATTTCTGTGGCACACGGATCTGGTTACACAGTTGGGGGAATGGCGAAGGGCGCAGGAATGCTTGCCCCAGGGTTGGCGACCATGTTGGTGTTTCTCACCTCTGATGCCATGGTCACTCATGACATCGCTGACACCGCTCTACGGCAAGCGACCGCCTTCACATTCGACCGGATTGACTCCGATGGCTGCATGAGCACCAATGACACAGTGCTCCTGATGGCCAACGGAGCCTCAGGCGTTACACCTGAGCCTGCTGAATTCTCTAGTGTTGTGCGCGAAGTGTGTGCTGATCTTGCGCGGCAGTTAATTGCCGATGCAGAGGGCGCATCCAAGGACATTGCGATCACGATTAACGGAGCCGCATCGGAAGCCGATGCACTAGAGGCCGCTCGAGCAATTGGGAGAAGTAATTTATTGAAATGTGCGATTCACGGTGAAGATCCCAATTGGGGTCGCGTGCTGTCAGCTTTAGGTACAACGTCAGCGTCTTTTGACCCAGCGGCAGTCGACGTAGCTATCAACGGAATCACGGTGTGTAGAGGCGGAGGAATTGGCGATTCCCGTGACCTCGTTGATATGGGAGCCCGAGAAGTTTTCATTGATGTGGAACTCAATGCAGGTTCATCTACTGCCACGATTTGGACTAATGATTTAACGGCAGATTATGTTCACGAGAATTCGGCGTATTCCACATGAGCATGCCATGACGTCACTTTCACGGGACTCCCAGGAATTGCTGGAAACGGTCATGCCGTTTTTGGCGCCATTCTCAGGGCAAGTAGTCGTCATTAAATATGGCGGGAATGCCATGGTTGACCAGTCCCTGCAAAGGGCATTCGCGCAAGATGTAGTTCTTCTTCGACAAGCGGGTTTACGCCCGGTCGTTGTTCATGGCGGTGGTCCGCAGATCAACGAGATGCTCACTAATTTGGGTATTGAATCCGAATTCATTGGGGGTTTGCGCAAAACAACACCAGAGGTGATGAATGTTGTCGGCATGGTGTTGGTCGGTCAAGTTCAACGAGAGTTAGTGTGCTTAATAAACGAATTCGGACCCGTTGCCGTTGGGGTGTCGGGTGAAGATGCAC
>CAZVLV010000271.1:0-2637 GCA_964628015.1 uncultured Aquiluna sp.
GAGTAACCCATGCCTAATTGGTCAATAGCAATCACTCGCACGTGCGAAGGCGCGCATGCAAGCAAGTTGCGCCAAAGATAGGACCACGTGGGATTCCCATGAACACATATGAGCGTGACCTCTGGTGCCACATTGATCCCCGCATGAGTATCGAGAACGTGAAATCGTCTGATGACGCCCCGCGAATCCGACAGCTCAAGGAATCGTGACCAGCGTGGATTAACTCCAGGTAACTCCTCGAAAGGAATTACTCGGCCGATCCGACTCATTACCAGTCAATTTCGATAACGGCAGCATTCAGGCCAGAGCCAATGCCCATGCATGCAATCCGGTCTCCCGACTGAAGTGAGTCCACAGATTGAGCGAGGGTGAAGGGAACCGATGCTGGACCTATATTTCCTTGCAGCGGAAAGGTGGTGGGAACTTTAGCTGGATCTATTCCCATGGTGGCAATGATCGCGGCATTATGTACTTGCGAAACTTGATGAAGAATGTACATGTCGAGATTGGACCAATCAAAAATGCCTTGAGCGGCATCCCAGGTGTCTTTCGCGAGTGCTACACCCGCTTCCAACAACCCGCGGCTGTCAGTTCGCATGCTCGTGAGGTCGCCCATGCACAACGTGTTGTGCTGTGTTGCCGCGCGGCTCACCCCTCCTCTAAATCTGTGGCCGCCGCTTGTGGACGCGCGCCCCAAAACCATGGCGGCTCCCCCGGAACCCAAGGTCAAAGTGGCAAATTGATCAATAACATCTTCTTTAGTGGCCGAGGGAAGACGCAACTGTTCAATTGTTGCTTCTTGCGGCCTTCGACTTCCCTCGCCATCGACAATAAGTGCATAATCAATTTGACCGGAGTCAATCATCATGGAGGCAATCTGCATACCATTAATGAATCCAAGGCAGGCATTACTCAAATCAAAATTGAGACAAGACGTTCCTAAACCCAATTGTTCGTGAACGTCAACCGCAGCAGATGGCTCTAAACGTTCCCTACACACTGAAGTGTCGATGAGCAGTCCAATTGATTCGGGTGAGACTCCAGCTTCGGCGATCGCCTTGGCTCCTGCCATGGCAGCTGCGTCGGCGAATGTGACGTCAGGTGACCACCATCTGCGCTCTTTGATACCCGCCAATGACTCGAGCATCCCTGGCTTGAGACCAACACGCTCATAAGTTTCGAGAAGTTGATCATCAATTTCTTCGCTAGTCACGACAATAGGCGCAACAGCCGCTGTCACTGAAAGAATTGCGGTGTCGGTGTACCTGAATGTGGCGTTGCCACTCATACTTTGCCTTTCCCAATATGAGAGACCTAGCCTGCCATGAGACTCCTGAATCGGCTAAGTCAGGTCATGGCTTACCCTCGAAACAGGCTTTCCCGCCTTTCGGCCGAGCAGAATGGCACACGTGAAATGGAAATCATGAAGCGAAGACACCTGTCCACAAAGCGCACCTCGGGCGTTGCCTTTGGGGTACGCGCCCTGTGCGCTTCTCTTCTCACGTCAGCTCTTCTCACGTCACCACTTGTCCCACCAGCGATGGCCACCCCTGCAATGCTCCCCATGAATCCGCCCGAACTCACCGCTTTTTATGCCCAAGATGTCCAATGGCAGGACTGCCAGGGTGATTCCTGTGCACGGGTGTCCGTACCACTTGACTACTCCGATCCCAGGGGTGACACCATCGAGCTCGCCGTGCGCGTTATTGGTTCACGAAGCCTTCCCAGTTTGATTGTGAATCCTGGTGGTCCGGGTGCGGGCGGCGTGGAATTCGCTCGGAGTATTTCCGGAGCACTTAGCCCCACTATTCGTAAGGCTTTCTCCATTGTCGGATTTGATCCCCGCGGAACAGGGAATTCATCACCCATTACTTGCCTCACTGGAAAGCAGACAAGTGCGTGGCTTCGAACAGACATGACTCCTGACAATCCACGTGAGATTTCACGATTCATGACTCGGGCATCAGGAATCGGACGTGGGTGCGTTGAGTTTTCACCGAAACTGTCCTCTCACATGGGGACCACCGACACCGCGCGTGATCTAGACGTTCTGCGAGAAGTGTTAGGAAATGACAATCTCAACTGGCTTGGATTTTCATATGGGACATCTATTGGCGCCAGGTACACGGAACTCTTTCCAGACAAGATAGGTCGGATGGTTCTCGATGGTGCCGTTAACCCCGCACTTGATTCAATGCAACTTTCACAAGGTCAGGCTCGAGGATTTCAAACTGCCCTCAAGCGGTTCAATAGCCAATATGCGGGTTCCATCCCCCAAATTAATGGGCTGCTCGCGCGTCTGGATAAATCGCCGCTGCCCACATCGATGACATTGCCATTGGTTCAAAGTGAAGCGCTGACGGCAATTTTTTATTCAATGTATAGCCCCGCTCTGTGGCAGGACTTACATTTCGCCCTGAACAAAGCCTCCCGGGGAGATGGAACCCAATTGCAACGAATCGCTTATGCCGCCAACGATCAAATTGGTCCAGATAGATTCGCGTCCAATTTCCTCTCAGCTTTTTATGCGATTAATTGTTGGGACTACCCCGCTCCACCAGCAGCCTTGGGTCTTGCTCGCAGCGCACGGCTATGGTCGAGCAAAGTTGTTGTCCCTGAAATCTCACGCGCCATGAG
>CAZVLV010000272.1:0-2338 GCA_964628015.1 uncultured Aquiluna sp.
GTCGGAATCACGGAATCAGGATCGGATCGCGGGGGAACAGCGGAAAAATATGTTGTCCAGCGCCCTGACACATATGTAGGGCGAGAAGTGATTATTCCGCGGCAAGAGATTCCCGAGCGGATTGCGCGTTATCCCGAACGCGCAGGAACATGGGCATTGCACGCGATTCGCACTGCAGCAGCGGTGCCACAACTAGGTTGGGAAACAGATCACAAAACTTTGCCGCATGAAATTGGTTGGGTCGGTCCGGGTGTGCACTTGGCCAAAGGCTGTTATCGCGGGCAGGAGACTGTTGCGCGCGTGCACAACATGGGTCATCCGCCCCGCAGACTTGTACTTCTCCACCTTGATGGCAGTGAGCATGGGCTACCAAGCCATGGTGATCCTGTGCAGACACCCGAAGGCAAGGTCGTGGGGTTCATTGCCACGCCAGCCCGCCATTATGAACTCGGTCCCATAGCAACTGCCGTGATCAAAAGAGCCACTCCCATTGATCAGGAACTTCACATTCTTCATGAAGATTCGATTATCACGGCAAGCCAAGAAGTTGTGCTTGCGGGCAAATAGCTACTCGACCTCAATAATCAGTGTCATGGGTCCGGAATTGGTCAGTGATACCTGCATGTCCGCACCAAATTGACCGGTGGCCACTTCGGTACCCAATTCGCGTAACTTGCGTGACACGGCATTGACTAGGGGCTCTGCAATGGGTCCAGGTGCGGCCGCATCCCAGGTGGGTCTTCGTCCTTTTTTGGTGGAGGCGTAAAGGGTGAATTGACTAATGACCAAAACAGGCAGTCCCAATTCACCAAGGCTTAATTCCCGCGGCGAGTTTGGTGGGACACAAATGTGATCAAAATGGGAAATAAACTCTTGATCAAAAATTCGAAGTCCATGGATCTTTTCCGCCATTTTCGAGGCGGTAACCTCAGAATCGGTGTGGGTGACGCCCAGGAGAATGACCAATCCTGGGCCGGTGAACTCACCTAGCACCTGAGAATTCACTGACACTTTTGCGTCTATTGCCCGCTGCAGTATGGCTCGCATGAGTGCAGCGTGCCATGATCAGGAAATGTCAGTGACTCAGGGTGGCCAACAATCACAGGAAATTCGCATGAGTGCGGTTCCACTATCCGGCTACACCCGGAGTGGATTATTGGAAGGTGTTTTCTTCGGTCACGCTGTAATTCTTGATGCTCACGGAGAAATTGTGCAGTCGTGGGGAAGTTCCTCTGAGTTGTTTTTCCCGCGTTCATCGAACAAAATTGCTCAGGCAACCGCAATGGCACGCCTTGGTCTGGATCTTCCCGCGCACCTTCAAGCTCTGACAGCTGCTTCGCATTCCGGTGAGGAAATACACATTGCGGGTGTTCGTGGAATTCTTGAATCTGTGGGTCTTACGTCCGCGTCATTACATACTCCACCGGATTTTCCCTTAGACAAAGTGGAACGCGATGCATGTATTTCGCGCGGCGAAGATCCTTCTCCGATTCTCATGAATTGCTCAGGCAAGCATGCGGGCATGCTCGCCACCTGTGTGATAAATGGATGGGACACGGGGGATTACCTGAGTGTGGAACACCCATTGCAAGGTGCAATACGAGCAGAGTTAGAAGCCATGTCCCAAGAAGAAGTACAAGTGGTGGGAATCGATGGTTGTGGTGCTCCGGTCTTGGCACTGACTCTTCCCGGCCTTGCGCGCACTGCGCGTGCCGCTGTCCTTGCTGAGCCCGATGAACCTGCTCGCAAGGTGGCTGATGCCATGCGAGCGCATCCCGAGTACGTCGGTGGCACACGCCGAGATGTCACCTACTTTATGCAACGTGTTCCAGGGTTGCTGGCTAAAGATGGAGCTGAGGGTGCGTACGTCGCAGCATTTGATGATGGTGGTTCTATCGCCCTCAAAATGGAAGATGGCTCTGACCGCGGGCGCAATGCAGCCATGGCAGGTCTCCTTGTGACCATGGGGGTTCCTGCGCAATTAGTGGAGGAATATCTGGACCAACCAGTCTTCGGGGGCGAGAAAGTTGTTGGATCTGTGCACCCTATTTTCGAGTAGCGTCTCCGATGTCAGAATCACGTGAATCAGAGCGTTCCCAGCCGCCCATTCGGAGTCTTTCTGTCTTCTCCGCAATTGTTGTCGGCATTTCTGCCATGGTGGGAACGGGTGTTTTCGTTGCCTGGCAACCAGCATATGAACTTGCAGGCTCATCCTTGTTTATTGCTTTAACGATCGCAGCATGTATTGCCGCACTGAATGCTATTTCGAATGCTCGCATGGCTCGAAGGTTTCCGGAAAGCGGTGGCGGGTATGTATACGGGCGTGAGTGCATTCACC
>CAZVLV010000272.1:2348-2595 GCA_964628015.1 uncultured Aquiluna sp.
GATCGCAGGTCAGATCGCGGGTTGGGTTTTTCTCGTCGGCAAGGCGGCTTCTGCATCTGCTGCCGCATTAGCAATCGGCGTGTATGTCAGTCCGGGGAACGAAAAATTCACAGCCGTTCTTGCCATCGCAATAGTTTTATTCATTAATCTTCTGGGAATTCGTTACAGCGTTGGCGCAATGACAGTACTGATCAGCATTGTGCTTGTGGTCTTATTGACTCTGAGTGTGGTGGCTGGGTTCTCCGAA
>CAZVLV010000273.1:0-2595 GCA_964628015.1 uncultured Aquiluna sp.
ACACGACGTGTATTTCATCTACGCCACCCTCAGCAGAGGGTGTCATGAATGCCGTGAGCAGATCCTCACCGATTTGTTTGGCGTGGGCATACGTTGGCTGGTCGGTGAAACCTACGTACTCACCACCCATGGGTCGATTCCTGAAACGGTAAAACGACACTCCCTTGCGTCCCACTACATAAGGGACAACCTTCATTCCTTTTTCAGTCAAATTCCGCGTGAGCGCCTCTGCTTCTTTGATCGCATTGGATGAATACGCGCCTGCCAACCCACGATCGGCGGTAATGACCAGAACCGCAGCCCGTACCTGTGTTTCGGCCTTAGCGGTCAGCGGATGCTTGGATACATCGCTAGCGTGACTTGCGGCCGCCGATACAGCATCGACCAATTGGGTGAGATACGGCATGGACGCTTGAAGTCGATTCTGCGCTTTCACGATACGCGCCGAAGCAATGAGCTCCATTGCTTTCGTAATTTTCTTGGTTGCCTGCACCGATTTAATTCGGCGCCGGTAAACCCGCAGCTGTGCACCCATGTCAGCCTCGTACAGACCGCTTGATCTGGGTGGGATCGATTTCTTCGTCTGAGATTGCCGCTACCGGTTCATCTTTAATCAAGAGCTCACCAGAACTCGTGGTGAACTGCTTCTTGAACTCGGTAATGGCCGACTCGAGAACGCTCACGGTGTCATCAGAGAGATCCGATGTCGTGCGAATTGCATCGAAGGCCTGTGGGGCGGATCGATCCACATAATCGAGGAACTCGGAGTCAAATCGACGGATGTCTTCAACGGGGACATCGTCTAACTGTCCGGTTGTTCCTGTCCATACGGAAACAACTTCCCGTTCCATGGGCTGCGGTTGGTACTGAGGCTGCTTGAGTAACTCGACCAGGCGAGAGCCGCGCTCAAGTTGGGCCTTTGACGCTGCATCGAGATCGGAACCGAATGCCGCGAAAGCTTCGAGCTCGCGGTATTGAGCGAGCGACAAACGCAAACGGCCCGCGACCTTCTTCATGGCCTTGGGTTGGGCAGACCCACCAACGCGGGACACCGAAATACCTACGTTGATGGCGGGACGCACACCCGAGTTGAACAGATCGGACTCGAGGAAGCACTGTCCATCGGTGATGGAAATAACGTTGGTGGGAATAAACGCAGAAACGTCATTGGCCTTGGTTTCAATGATGGGAAGACCCGTCATGGAACCGCCTCCCATATCGTCTGAGAGCTTGGCACAACGCTCAAGTAAGCGGGAGTGCAAGTAGAAGACATCGCCGGGATAAGCCTCACGGCCCGGAGGACGACGCAATAGCAGAGAAACTGCGCGGTAAGCATCCGCCTGCTTGGAAAGATCATCGAAGACGATCAGTACATGCTTGCCCTGGTACATCCAGTGCTGACCAATTGCTGAACCGGTGTAAGGAGCCAGGTACTTGAAACCTGCAGGGTCAGAGGCTGGTGCAGCAACGATCGTGGTGTACTCGAGGGCACCGTATTCTTCCAACGCACCTTTCACGGATGCAATAGTGGAACCCTTTTGACCAATTGCGACATAAATACAACGCACCTGCTTGGTGGGATCGCCTGATTCCCAGTTCTCTTTCTGGTTAATGATGGTGTCGATGCAGACGGCGGTTTTACCTGTCTGGCGGTCGCCAATGATCAACTGACGCTGGCCTCGACCAATTGCTGTCATGGCATCGATTGCCTTGATACCTGTGAGCATGGGCTCGGTCACAGGTTGGCGCTGAACAACAGTGGGTGCTTGTACTTCAAGTGCACGGCGCGCATCGGGGGTAATGGGACCCAGACCATCAATGGGATTACCCAATGGGTCAACAACCCGACCGAGGAAGGCATCGCCAACGGGAACGGAAAGCACCTCTCCTGTCCGGCGAACTGCCTGTCCCTCTTCAATCTTGGAAGAATCACCGAGGAGCACGCAACCGATTTCGCGAACATCGAGATTCAGCGCAATACCGAGCAAACCTCCCTCGAACTCCAGCAACTCGTTGGTCATAGCGGAGTGCAAACCCTCGACACGGGCAATGCCGTCTCCGGTCTCTAGTACACGTCCAACTTCTTCTCGGGCGGTTGTCGGCGAGTACGCCGCGACGTTCCGCTCGATCGCATCCCGGATTTCTTCCGGTCGGATCGTCAGCTCCGTCATGGTGTCCTGCTCTCTGTGTCGGGCCGCAGTGCGGCAATTGTGAGTATTTCGTTGTCGAGCTTGTTATTTTGTTGATCTTTTTCATCATTAAGTTGTTATCAAGTTTGCAGGTGTTATTGGGTAGTGGACTTAACCCAGTAACGCCCTGCGGGCTTGTTCTAGTCGAGATGCGATTGTGCCGTCTATTACTTCCTCGCCAATGGACACGTGCACTCCACCTAGAACACTTGGATCTACTGCAACATTGAGGCGAACCGTTCTGCCCTTGAGCTGCGAAAGAGCTTGTGCCAGGCGC
Organism: uncultured Aquiluna sp.; assembly: GCA_964628015.1. Classification (GTDB taxonomy): domain Bacteria; phylum Actinomycetota; class Actinomycetes; order S36-B12; family S36-B12; genus UBA4592. The sequence continues at coordinate 2,467 of CAZVLV010000273.1, forward strand.
TGACTTTGCTCAGGTGTGAGAGGAGCGGCGACGCGGACGTCCGCGACGACTCGATCTCGTTGCTGTGCAGCCATTTCACCCAGGTGGCTGACCACGGAATCAATTCGACGACCATGGAGATGGCTAATG
>CAZVLV010000274.1:0-2566 GCA_964628015.1 uncultured Aquiluna sp.
CGAGCGTCGGTATTTGAGTGAATGTCGTTCTGCGGGAGTGGGGCCATAGTTCACATGTCCTAAGGCGCGCCAGGCTCGTTCCGTTTCAACCACCAGAGAGGCCATTTCGCCTGGCTCCATGGAGAACAGCGAATCCACGCCACCGTCCGACCTCGCGAGAGTGAAGTGTTTCTCGATCACCGTAGCGCCCAAGGCAACGCTCGCCACGCTCACACCCACACCCAAGGTGTGATCCGATAACCCGATCTCGCAACCGAACATCTTCCGCATGTGTGGAATGGTCATGATGTTAGTGTCATCCGGCGGCGAGGGATACGAGCTGGTGCATTTGAGAAGTACCAGATCTTTGCAGCCAGCGCTGCGCGCAGCTTCAACGGCTTCGCCAAGCTCAGCCACGCTGGCCATGCCGGTAGAGATGATCACCGGCTTTCCCGTGGATGCAACCTCTCGGATCAGGGGAAGATCAATATTTTCGAAAGACGCAATTTTGTAGCAAGGCGCGTTGAGCGCTTCCAGAAAGTCTACTGCTGTACTGTCGAATGGGCTGCTGAATGCGATAAGTTTGTGCTCAGCGGCACGGTCGAAAATAGCCTTGTGCCATTCCCATGGTGTGTGAGCTTGCGCGTATAGGTTGTATAGCGTCGTTCCGTGCCACAGATTTTTCTTGTCGGCCACGAAGAAATCACCTGTGTCGATGTCTAGTGTCATCGTGTCCGGCGTATAGGTCTGGATCTTTAAGGCATGAACGCCACTACGCGCTGCGGCATCCACGAGATCGAGCGAGCGTTGTAACGACTGATTGTGGTTGCCCGACATTTCTGCGATCACGAATGGCGGCGCGTCAGGACCGATGTGGCGTCCGCAAAGCTCGAACCCAGTTTTCTTGATCATCCTAGAGCCTCAGAAAGTTCAGCAGTACATAAATGGATGGGTCGTACACATTCGGCCTGCGCTCGTAATCGAGAAAGAGAGCAGCGTCCGCGATATTCCAGGAGACATGGCCAATGAGGAGCATATTCATGAGTGTATCTGGCCCCGCGACGCGCAGATATGGTTCCGGCGTGCCGGTATCGAAATCACTTTCCTGAATCTCCTGCTTTTGTAGATCAATTACGAAGCGTCGTCCGCTCTCGGTGAAGTCGAGCACTAGCCGGATGTCCGGGAAGGTCTGTCGCCTACCTTGCGTTTCCCACAGTCGCTGTCGGGCGTATTTCACTAGTCGGTCGGTAGGTACCGATCGGCTGAAGCTCACGCGCTCGTGGTCGTAGGTGTGTGCTGTAAGATGTTTGGCAACATAAACCTCCCGGTCGGCGTCGGTGAACATTCGGTAAGGTTTTGGAGGCTCTTTGCAAGCGGTCTCCAGATCGAAGGACTGCCCCGAGTTCAGCAGCAGGAGGCGGTCGCCGAGACCAGCTGCCTTAACCTGTGGTTCCACCACGCCCGGGCAGCTACCATGCGAGACATACCGGTTCAGGTGGGAGCGTGATCCCCCGATCACGTACTGGTCCGCAAACGGTACCACGTAGCGCGGGTCGATCCTCTGCGTATTCTCGACAAAGCTCGCAATACGCTGCTGTAGAATTCGCTGCTTCTCTATTAGTTTCTCTTCTTCGGAAAGATTGAGGTAGCAACTGGGATAGCCCGATCCACCGGAGAAGGGCAGCAGGGCTAGATCGATCTTGGGGTAGTGCTTGTTCAGATAAGCGATGCCATCGGCATACGGCTGGCAGTCGTTCGCATTGAAGATGACATACCCGTCCCAGTGGATCACGATCGAGGAATCGATCAGATAGGCCATCTCATTGCCCGGGTCGGCCTCGATCATGTCGACGAAGAGCCCGTTGGGCAATTGCAGTCCTTGCCTCGGTGGGACTAGGTGAATTTTCGCAAAGTTGAAGTCGTTAGCCCGCAGGAACTGAGCAACGAAGTTGGGCTGCCTGTCCATGATGATGATTTCGGCATCGCGATTGATATGCCGAATCGTTCCAGCTGAGCAGTGGTCCTCATGGATGTGGGAGATATACACGTAATCGAACCGCCCCAACTGATCGATAGAGGCAGCAGCCGGTGGCCAATGGAACCACGAACCATGAAAGATGCCGTCGTCCAGCCAAGGGTCGAACAGAATGCGCTTGCCGCGGTGCTCGAGGATGGCGGTCGCACCGCCGATGTTGGTGAACTTCATCTATGCACTATTACCTTTCTCGCATAAGTGATCACCTGCCGGCCAAGATCGATATTTGCCAGCGCCTCATAAAACCGTTCGAGTACATCAGATTTACCGAGTTTTCGTAGGTTCATCTCGAAGGCCATACGCCGGGAATGGCATTGGCGACCGAGCTCCTGGTTGCCGACGTATACATCGCCCATCAGCAGAAACATCTCCAACGGGAAGCTTGATGCCGCATGTGCTACAGAAAAGCCCGAGGCTTCAAGTAAGCGCTTTAGTGTTGTGGCACTGAAGTAGTTAAGGTGGGCCGGTGGCGCAACCCACCACTGGGGTAGTTCGTGTAGAGCTTGCCCTGCCATCTGAAAGGCATTGAATTCGTTGGGAACTTCGATTATC
>CAZVLV010000275.1:0-2553 GCA_964628015.1 uncultured Aquiluna sp.
ACATTGTTGACAGTTCTTGAGATACCGGGAATTGTTGTTGGGCTTCTCCTTGCCAAGCGATATTCCACGAGTCGGTCCCAAGTGACAATGGTTTCGTCTCGGGACTGGGTGAGGGAAGTTGTTTTAGGTAAGTCGGTACTCATCTTGTTCGGCGGTCTGGTTATTGGGTTCCTGACGGGAGTGCAGGGCTATTCCAAGGTCGAGCCATTCTTCGGTGGACTATTCACGGGAGTGCTGGCTTTGTTCCTTCTGGAAATGGGCGTGTTGGCAGGGCGTCGATTATCAGACATCCGAACTGCTGGGGCAGGACTCATTGTCTTTGCCATTGTGTTCCCGATCTTTGCGGGAACTCTAGGAATCGTCAGTGGATTCGTGGCGGGACTGTCCATGGGCGGTGCCATGATCTTGGGTGTTTTGTGTGCGAGTGCGTCCTACATTGCTGCGCCCGCGGCAGTACGACTAGCTCTACCCCAGGCTAATCCGGGTATCACCCTGACTACAAGTCTGGGAATAACTTTCCCGTTTAACCTCATAATCGGCATTCCGGTCTACTACGTTGTTGCGCAGACGCTGGAGGGGTGGTTCTTATGACCCACTTGATCATCAAAAGTGCACGTATGAAAGGCGTCCATAATGCATGAAATAGACCTCCTCACAATCGTTACCGAATCCATTCTAAAAGAGCGCCTTGTGAATGACCTAAAGAATGCGGGTGCAACGGGATGGACCCTTACTGCAGCGCAGGGCGAAGGTCCGAGAAATCGAAGAGTCAGCGAAGTTGAGGGTGGAAATATTCGTGTTGAAATCCTCGCCGACTCTGAAACTATTGATCGGATTTGGACTTTTCTCAAAGAGTCTTATTTCAGCAATTACGCTGTCGCTGCTTGGCAATCCAAAGTGCAGGTATCGCGAGCAGGTCGCTACATGAACCACGAAAGCGGTGATCGCTGACAATGTCGAATCCGCAGCGCCAAGCGCCGATAGGCGTCTTTGATTCAGGTTTCGGCGGACTGACAGTTGCCCGTTCTATCATTGACCTCCTTCCCCATGAATCTTTGCGTTATATAGGTGACACTGCTCGTGGGCCCTATGGACCCCGACCACTCGCCGAGGTTCGAGCGTTTTCTTTAGAGATCATGGATTATTTGGTTGAAACCGAGGTAAAGGCGCTGGTCATCGCGTGCAATTCCGCGAGCGCCGCAACTTTGCGTGATGCCCGTGAGAGATATTCCATTCCGGTAATTGAAGTCATTCACCCCGCAGCTCGACGTGCGGCTGCAGCAACTCGCAATGGCCATGTTGCCGTTATTGGAACCGAAGCCACCATCAATTCACAGGCATACGACGATGCCTTCGCGGCAGCTCCAGAAGTTCACCTCACTTCGGTTGCCTGTCCCCGGTTTGTTGAATTGGTGGAAAGTGGCGTCACTACGGGCAATCAAGCACTTGAAGTTGCTCACCTCTATCTTGATTCAATTCGGGATTCACAAGTGGACACTGTCGTTTTGGGCTGTACTCACTACCCGTTACTGACAGGTCCTATCTCGTATGTTCTGGGCGAGGGGGTCACGCTGGTCAGTAGTGCCGATGAAACAGCGAAGGATCTCTATCGAGTACTTGTGGCGCAGGATTCACTAGCACCAGTTGACTCTCCCAAGCCCACCTATGAATTCATGGTGACGGGTGAACCCGATCATTTCGCTGAGTTTGGTCAAAGATTCTTGGGCCCGGAATTAGCGACAGTCGAGACCGTCACGCTCACCAGGTAGCCCTCCCCGATAACCTCGGGCACATGACTCGTTCAGACGGCAGACAGGCAGATCAACTCCGCAACGTGACGTTTCAGCGTGGCTGGCTGGAGCAGGCTGAAGGCTCTACGCTCGTTACCTTTGGTCGCACCAGAGTGCTGTGCACTGCCTCCTTCACCGCTGGCGTTCCTCGTTGGTTAATGGGTTCTGGTAAGGGGTGGGTCACAGCCGAATACAGCATGTTGCCGCGTGCCACCAACACTCGCAATCAGAGGGAATCTGTCAAGGGGAAATTGTCTGGGCGAACCCAAGAAATAAGTCGGTTGATTGGCAGGAGTCTTCGCGCTGCAGTCGACATGGACAAACTGGGTGAGAATTCCATCTTGATCGACTGTGATGTTCTTCAGGCTGACGGTGGCACTCGGACCGCAGCGATCACGGGCGCCTACCTCGCTCTCGTTGATTCCATCACGTGGGCGCAAGAACAAGGACACGTAGTTGGCAATCCGATTATTGATTCGGTCGCGGCAATTAGCGTGGGAATTGTTGGCGGTGAACCCCGACTTGACCTCCACTACGACGACGATGTTTCCGCGGACACTGATATGAATGTGGTTATGACTGGTTCGGGCAAGTTCATTGAAGTTCAAGGCACGGCAGAGCAAGAACCCTTTGATCGCGAATTGTTGAACCAGCTACTCGACTTAGCTGCAAGCGGGTGTGCCGAACTCACACAATTACAAAACAAGGCCCACTCTCAATAAAGATGGCTCACAGTAAAGATGGCTCACAGTAAAGATGGCTC
>CAZVLV010000276.1:0-2548 GCA_964628015.1 uncultured Aquiluna sp.
ACACGTCAGACACTCAAGAGCCGCGTTCAGGGCAAGCAGGATTTCATTGTCAAGTGGCTGCAGGAGTTCTACAATAATCCGGGGCGCATTGATCAAATTCTACCATTTCTGACAGGCACCGCGCCGGTCAGTCTCCGCGTCGTCGAGTGGTTCGTCACCAACTATTCCAAAAAGTTCAATGTGACCTATCTCCTCGATGGCAAACAGTTCATTGTCCATTTCCAAAATAAGCGTGAGCTCAAGGCGTATAGCAAGCGACTGTTTGATCCGTTTTGCCGCCGTGAGCGGATTGCGTTCCAGGTGCATGGTCAGCCCAAGATCGAGGAGACCACTGTTGGTCAGCTCAATTTCTTCCGGTGGGCACTCGAGAAGGGTGTCGTGGCCTACATACTCGAACATGCGGCCGATATTGAGCGCGATATGAATACGAGCTTCCGGGAGCACTACAGTAAGGAACCCGAAGCCAAAACGGCGACGGGGCGTCGCAAGCGTAAGGAGATGAGCACTTCGGCCATGAAGTCTGTCAGTCATCATGAGGTGCCAGTGATGGTCTCTTTTGACTAACACCCGACTCACGCGATCACTACAATCTCCGCACCCTCGCTGGCCGTGGGCTCCTCAAAGTGCTTCCGATAGACATAGAAGGCAATGGCTGGCACGTGAGCACCGGTGCGACTGCGCTCCGCATTCCAGTCCATCGCAGTGTCAATATCCGTGGTGACCCACACAATTCGCACAGGACGCCCCGCTGACTTGGCCCACTCGATGAACGCCGCACGGCGTTTGATCGTGCCACCCGTGGAATCAAACACAATTCGCTTGTCGGCAGGTTGCCGACGGGCATCACGCACCATGGCGGTTGCCGTGGCCAGTGCATCGCCGTCTATACGATAGTAATCGCCCCGTGCTGCAAGATCTCGAGCAATAGTGGATTTTCCCGATGCGGGATAGCCCACCATTACGACCACTTCGCGCTCTGCGCCGAGCGCGACGGCGCGCTCACGCAGAGGCGGAGAAGGAAAGAACTCCTCTGGTGTGTGGAACGGCACTCCCAGTCGCTCTGCAAACATGCGATCACAATCGGACCAGTCGCCGGTGCGCCCCGCAGCATCGCCGACATAGTATGAGAGTGTGATACCACGGGCGAGGAACTGGGAGGTGTCAGGCTTTACACCATGTGACGTCACTCCTGCTGACACGACCGCTCCTTCTGTCGCTTTCGTTGTCGCAGTCGCTTTTGCAGGGCTCTGAATCACTACCTCAATCGGCACTCCCACAGCGGCTACCACTGCGGCAATCATATCCTCCTTCCAGCCCTTGGTCTGATCGGTTACAATCACAAGATGCCATCCTTCGGCGGAAAGAGCACGGAGATGCTCTGGCACCGAAGGGCGCGTCCAGCGCCAGTCGTCTTTATTTTTGGGAAACTGGCGCCCCTCGCGAGGACGCACAAGCGTTCCATCAAAGTCAAAACCAGCGATCTTTGCCGTTGCCATCGTGCCGTGTTATGCTGCTAACACCGCGCTATGTTCAAGTTTCAAGCTAGTATGCCCACTTGTATGGAGTATGGTGCAAACCATACGACAGGAAAGGGCAATACTAGCGAGATGCAAGCTAGTATGCCCACTTGTATGGAGTATGGTGCAAACCATACGACAGGAAAGGGCAATACTAGCGAGATGCAAGCCTCAATGTGGCACTCCACTGCGCCAATCATCCTGTGCCGGTCGCAGCGCTGCAGCTGCACCGAGACGCGCATCCACGATAGTGCGCAGTGTGTCAGGTGTCATCCACTGATTCTGGAATGTCCGCTGTTCGAGGCGCGCTGCCACATCATCGCCCCGCCCCATATTGTTTTCACGAATCACCCCACGCACATCACGAATGGTGTTACTTGTATCCATCTCCGCGGGATTAAACCATGCCGCAGCGCGTGGAATTCCAGGACGTTCTAACATATAGGGCAGCCCCGTTGCCTCTCCACCGCGAGCAGGACGCATGGGGGGACCAATCATCGTCGTGTTAGTATCTGATGGGTGATAATAACGGTGATCCTGACGCCCTGCAGTTGGCATCATTGTCTCAGCACCTGCAGTGGGATGGGCGGCAAGCATCTCTGGCGTTACCACCTTTGACCCGGTGGCCATTGTATCAGCCCACAGGCGGTGGTTGAGTGTGTCGCGAGTGTCCCACTCCATGCGTATCCGGGGCTCGGCACCAACACGCGGCAGTGCCGTGAAATCCGGCATGGGGGCGGCCCAACTCCGTGTTTGTTCTGCGCGACCGTGGAGACGATCATCGGCCACTCTCGCATAGCGAGAGTGTTCATAACCTCCAGCTATGCTGGAGGGTTCGTGTTGGCGGGCGCGCATCCCTCTCTACCAGAACAACTTAAACATCGTTATCATTGTCTAAACTTAGGATGCCGATCTGTTACTACACTACTGCTGATCAGGAAGCAGCACTTTCAAAGATCTATGTCGAAGCCCTTGCAGCCAAACAGGCCGAGATCGATGCACAAGAGAAGTGCACGGGTCGTATTCAGAAG
>CAZVLV010000277.1:0-2545 GCA_964628015.1 uncultured Aquiluna sp.
GGGCGCACGTGTGAATTCGGTTTTGTCTTGGATTATGACGCTCTTTATCTTCCTATAGGTACGCAGTACTCCGCTGTGATCACTTCGACCAGTGCAGGTAAATCGTGGACAAGCTCCCAAGCTGTATTGGGTATGGCAACTTTCGGAGCCATGGCGATCATGGACGGCATCAATGATGCAGGTTTGATGGCTGGGGCGTTCTACTTCGCAGGTCAAGCCCAATATGCAGAGGTCGCTGCAACCGAGCTTTCTCGCGCACTCAATCCGTCTGAGGTCACTCACTACATACTGGCGACCTGCGCGACCATTGACGAAGCACTTGCTGCGTTAGCTAGCATCACGGTTGTTGATGTTCCCGTTCAAGGGTGGGGGCCAGCAGCACCACCGTTGCACTATCAGATCATCGATGCACAAGGTCGGCACGTTGCAGTCGAACCAACTCAAGCGGGGTCGTTACAAATTACCGAGAATCCGACTGGTGCATTCACCAACTCACCGGATCTTCCTTTTCATCTATTGAACCTCACGCAGTACATGAATATCTCACCTGAGACGGTCCAGCAAAGCGACGTTTTCGGTACAACGGTGACTGCCACAGGCATGGGAAGTGGCGGCTTGGGACTGCCGGGTGACTATTCACCGCCCAGTCGCTTTGTTCGGGCGGCATTCTTTAGCGCCAATCACCCAATTCCCAACACAACCATTGACGGTGTTCAGGAGTTATTCCATCTGCTTAATGTTTTTGACATTCCCATGGGTGCCGCACGGGTGGGTAACACAAGTGACTTCACCCAGATGACCGTTGTCCGCGATGCTCATGAGCTCACTTACGCCTGGCGTACCTATGGCGATCAGCGAATCCGACAGGTAAACATGAAGCAACTCATGGAAGTGGCCAAAGAGCCCGTTCGCATTGTCGTCACTCCAGTAACGGGTGACGAATCCTCAGTCGACGATGTCACGGGACAAATGATTGATTCACCAGTCGCGACGAATTAAGGTCCCGCTGGGAAGGTTTGAATACCTTTCCCCATACGACCGATCGTGAACACTTTCATCAGTGATGGGAACCCATTGGAAATCGGGCCTGGGGGAGGACCACCCCATATCTTTTTAGACTACGGGGCTTCATGTAGACCTTGGAGGAAGTCATGTTAAACCGGGTAACCGAACCGTTCACCGTTGCCGCTGTGGGATTCAATCCTGAGCTTTTTGAACTCGATCGAAATATCGCTGCTGCCTGCGAAATGATTCAAGAAGCAGCGAGTAACGGTGCAAAGGTAATTGTTTTACCCGAGTTAAGTATGAGCGGATCAAACTACCCATCCCTCGAGGCCTGGTTGCCATACATGGATACGGTTCCCGGAAAAGCAACAGATGCTTTTGCCGCAATCGCTAAAGAGCACGATTGTTACATCACTTTTGGTGTGGCTGAGACCGATCCCGCGACAGGAATGACCTATAACGCTGCAGCACTCGTGGGTCCGGCTGGATACGTAGGTAAGTATCGCAAAACCGGCACCAACATGGCTGACGTCACATCTTTCCGAGGGGGAAATGCTGGTTACCCGGTCTTCCCTACTGAATACGGCAACATAGCGATGTTCATCTGTTATGACGACACATTCTGGGAACCCGCTCGTGTTGCGGCTTTGAAAGGTGCCAACATAATTTGCCACAGCGTGGCAAGTGCCCGGGGCATTACCACTGGACCCATGGAAGCAGCAACGAATGCTGTCAATCACTCCACCATCGCCGCAGCACAGGAATGGTGTGCATGGAATGGCGTGGCACTGATTTCCGCGAATTCGGATAATTCCGAAAGTAACCCGATATCAGGTATGACCTACTGGGAGGGTGGTGCTCAAGCGATCTGGTCGCCTGATGGCACACTCCTTGCTCGTTCAGACTCCACGACTCCTGATGTATCAGTTGTCAACGATGCAACCATCATTTACGCAACAATTGATCCAGCGTTTTTTGACAATGCTCAAAGACGTTCATTTGATGACCGTCGCCCCGCTCTCTATAACAATCTGTCTTTCTATCGAGTTCCCATTGATCTTGCGGCAAATCTCACGCCGCATGACGTCAGTGCCCATGCACTTCAGTACGCCATAGCCTCAGGGGATACCAAAGCCAATATCACTACGACTGATGATTTCGTTCTGCAGTTGGAAGCGAACAAGCCCACCAATGCACTCATTGTTCTTCCAGCCTTTAGCTTCACTGGAATGCCAAGTTCACTCGATGAGGCCCACGCCTGGGCTGAGGCGGAAATGGGCCTGACAACGCAGGTACTCTCTGGTTATGCCACACGCTTGGGCGCCCATGTAGTTGGTAGTCACATTGAGCGAGATGGTGATCAACTTTTTCACAGCGTTCTGTTATTGGGCTCGAATGGGAAACTCATTGGTCGTTATCGGCAAACACACCTTGACGAATCCATGAAGTCATGGGCAACCCCTGGAGATGACATTCCCGTCTTTTCGACCGAACTAGGAACTATTGGTTTACTCGCCTGTAGTGATGTCCGTTTTCCTGA
>CAZVLV010000278.1:0-2539 GCA_964628015.1 uncultured Aquiluna sp.
TCCAAGGGTGTGACTCTGGCATCTGCTTCCACCCTGGAAAGTGGTCTTCGCGGCACCGATGGTGACAAGACCGCAAAAGCCCGCAAGGTGGGTAATGAACTGGCGGCCCGCGCCAAGAAAGCCGGGATTGACACGGTGGTCTTTGACCGCGGTGGCCACAAGTACCACGGTCGCGTTGCCGCCCTCGCCGAGGGTGCACGCGAAGGCGGGCTCACGTTCTAATGTCTGGATCGGGAAGAGGTAACAATGTCTGAAACGTCGCGCCGTAGTGGCGGAGGCGATCGTCGGGATCGCAAAGAGCGCGGTCCTCGCGAAGAGAAGTCGCAGTTCCTGGAGCGCGTTGTCGCGATTAACAGGGTTGCCAAAGTGGTCAAGGGTGGTCGACGCTTTAGTTTCACAGCGCTGGTCGTTGTTGGCGATGGTGATGGCAACGTGGGTATCGGCTACGGCAAAGCCAAGGAAGTTCCAGCAGCCATTGCCAAGGGTGTGGAGGAAGCCAAGCGCAGTTTCTTCAAGGTCCCACGTATCCAGGGCACCATCCCGCACCCAGTAACAGGTGAAGCCGCCGCTGGTGTGGTCATGCTTCGCCCAGCCGCACCTGGTACCGGTGTGATCGCCGGTGGACCCGTACGTGCAGTACTGGAATGTGCTGGCATCCACGATGTCCTGTCCAAGTCACTCGGATCAGACAATGCCATCAACATTGTCCACGCAACGGTTGCTGCACTCAACATGCTCGAATCACCCGAGGCAGTTGCAGCTCGTCGCGGACTTCCACTCGAAGCCGTTGCTCCAGCAGCACTCCTTCGGGCCCGCGCAGCAGGGGCAGGTGCGTAATGGCGCAAATCAAAGTCACTCAAATCAAGTCGGAGATCGGTGGCACGAGTAATCAGCGCAATACCTTGCGTTCACTCGGGCTTAAGCGGATCGGCGACACCGTGATCAAGGAAGATCGTCCCGAGTTCCGCGGAATGGTCAACACCGTTTCGCATCTCGTGGTCGTTGAGGAGGTCAAGTAACCATGACTCTGAAAGTGCATCATTTACGTCCAGCTCCCGGCGCGAAGACCGCCAAAACCCGCAAGGGTCGAGGTGAGGCCTCTAAAGGAAAGACAGCCGGTCGCGGTACCAAGGGAACCAAGGCCCGCTATCAGGTGCCCGCTCGCTTTGAGGGTGGTCAAATGCCCCTACACATGCGCCTTCCCAAGTTGAAGGGCTTCACCAGCCCCAATTCGAAGGAATACCAGGTCGTGAATGTGGCTGCCATTGAGAAACTCTTCCCCAACGGTGGAGATATCACCGTCGCTGATCTCGTTGCCGCTGGCGCTGTGCGCAAGGGTGAATTGGTCAAGGTCTTGGGACAGGGCGACATCTCGGTGAAGGTCAACGTGACCGCGGATAAGTTCTCGGGAACTGCTCGTGACAAGATCGTTTCCGCGGGCGGGTCCGTAACCGAACTCTAAGCAGGAGGCACCATGCACATCAGTGCGTTTGGCGATGCCCTGCGTACACCGGATCTTCGCAAGAAGATTCTGTTCACCCTTGGGTTACTGGCGATTTATCGCCTGGGCTCGGTTCTACCGACCCCTGGCGTTGACTATTCAGCTATCCAGCGGTGTATCGACACGGTGGAGGACAACTCCGTATACGCCCTGATCAACCTGTTCAGTGGCGGCGCACTGCTCCAGCTCTCGGTGTTCGCACTGGGGATCATGCCGTACATCACGGCCAGCATTATTTTGCAATTGTTAACCGTTGTGATTCCACGACTGGAAATGCTGAAGAAAGATGGCCAGGCCGGCCAAGCCAAGATCACTCAGTACACCCGCTACGTGACCATCGGATTGGCAATTCTTCAGTCCACCGCGATCCTCTCGCTTGCTCGTTCCCCGGGCGCACTGTTCCAAGGCTGTAACGAAGAACTTATTCCCAACCAGGCTATTTGGGTCATGCTCGTCATGGTCACCGTCATGACTGCGGGCACCGCGGTCATCATGTGGTTTGGTGAATTGATCACTGAGCGCGGTGTGGGCAACGGCATGTCGGTGCTGATCTTTACTTCGATCATTGCAGTGATTCCTGCTCAGTTCGCCAACATCCTGGGTAGCCGCGGGGTTCTCACCTTCGCCATCACCATGTTGATTGGCCTTGTTGTGATCACCTTCGTGGTCTTCGTTGAGCAAGCTCAGCGTCGTATTCCAGTGCAGTACGCCAAGCGTATGGTGGGTCGCCGCATGTATGGCGGGTCATCCACCTACATTCCATTGAAGGTCAACATGGCCGGTGTTATCCCAGTCATCTTCGCTTCATCTCTGCTCTTCCTGCCAACCCTGTTTGTTCAACTCTCTGGCAGTCAGTCAGAGTGGGCGCAGTGGATTGAACGTAACTTTGGCACCGGCTCTGGCCCTGTCTATCTGGCCACGTACTTCTTGTTAATTGTCTTCTTCTGTTACTTCTACGTCTCGATCACTTTCAACCCCACAGAGGTTGCCGACAACATGAAGAAGTACGGCGGATTCATCCCTGGAATTCGTGCGGGT
>CAZVLV010000279.1:0-2533 GCA_964628015.1 uncultured Aquiluna sp.
GAGAGCGAGGACAACCAGTAACGCACCAACAAGTGAAATGCGCGCAATCGGCATTGTTTGCGGAGTGCTGATTGTTGTCTTCACTGCTCTATCTTCTCCTATTAACTACTTGCTCGCTTACTGGCGCGGCGCCACATGATGTAGCCAATTCCCGTGCCAATAACGAGCCCACCGATGATCAACCAGACGGGTGCAATTCCAGTGGATTCTGTTTCTTGGACTTCTTGTTGGACTTCTTGTTGGACTTCGGATGAATCTGTGACAACTACCTCTGATTCCATGTTTGCAGGGGCATCACCCCCGGTATAGCTAAAGGAAATAGAACCTGTGATCGGGTGACCATCGTTGCTGACCACACGGTAAGCAACCTTGTAGGTGTCATTCGGAAGATTCTGCGGCCACGGGACTTGTACCGTGGGACCCACTGTGGTGAATTCGATGCCAGTGATCAGTCCCGCGGCTTCGGTGGTGACTGCGATCTCTACCGTGTCAGGAAGCAGTTCCTCGTTAAATGTCAGTTCCACCGATGTAGGCGGCATGGATAGTGCACTGCCATCCTCGGGGTTACTCGAGACCAAACTTGCGTGGGCGTGGGCTGCAGATGTGCCGGCCAACACAAAGAAAACCGCTGTACCAGCAGCGAGTGCCATCTTCATAAGTAAACGCATAATTACGAGGGTACGGCCCGGGGTCGTTGATCCCACCACCAGCCAACCCGTTCGGCGAACCGGGCCAGAATGGGGGCCGCTGTGGCTGTGATCAGGATGTATCCGGCAACCAGAGCCTGGAAGTCTGACGGCAGAAGGGTGCTTGTCGCAGCGAGCCCCGCAATGATCACACTGAATTCGCCACGGGCACTGAGCAACGCACCGGCACGGAGCCTAGAGATCGTTGATGTGGCTACTGTCCGAGCGGCAATCCATCCGGTAACGAACTTGGTGCCGATTGTGAGTATAGCCAGAATGATTGCTGGAATGAGCATGCTGGGAATATCACTGACATCGGTACTCAGTCCGAAGTACACAAAAAATATTGCAGCAAGTAACTCGCGAAGTGGGTCGAGTCGACGTCGAGCTACTTCAGCAATTTCACCGGTGAGAAGAAGGCCTACCAAGAAAGCTGCGACAGGTGGTGAGAAATCTACGATTCCGGCGAGTCCGCCAGCGGCGACGGCGGCACCGAAAACAACGAGAAGAATTCCAACGGGTTCGCTGGCATTGAATAGTTTTTGAATCGAGCCTGATCTTTTCAGAGAGACAAGGAACACGATTGCAACAACAATGAGTGCTACTCCCACACTGATAAGGCCAGCGAGTAATCCTGTCCCAGTCAGTATCACTGTCAGGATGGGAAGGTATGGCGCCATAACGAGGTCTTCAATGATCAGAACACTCACAACCGGTTTGGTCTCTGGATTTCTCCGCCAACGAAGATCGCGCACCACTTGGGCCACAATTCCTGAAGAAGATATATCGGTGACTCCACCTAATGCAATGGCACCAGGAAGTCCCCAGCCGAGTAGCCACCCAAAAAGTGCACCGGGCGTGAAGTTTGCAATAAAGTCAATTGCTCCGGATCTACTCTGCTGGCGTGCTGTGTCAATAATCTCTCGGCCGGAGTACTCCAAACCCAATAGCAAAAGTAAAAGAATTACTCCGAGTTCAGCAAGTGTCGGAACCAGGGTATTTGTTTGATCAATAACATTGAATCCGCCCTGGCCAAAAATCAAGCCAGCCACCAGATAGAACGGAACAGCAGAGATATCCCACTTGCGGGCGAGCATTGCCAATAATCCAAGTACGAGGAGCATGGAACCAAACTCAAGAAAAAGGGCAGGCAGTGCTGGATCAGATGCTGCGGCCCCCACGAGCGTTTCCACGGCCACAGTCTCTCAGGTTATGACCCCTGACAAAAACTCCGTGCAAAAAATCACATCCCCGGCGTAATCCCACTCCATGTAACTGAGTGGTCTCCACCGGGGATGTGACGTGATGAACTGTGGGTTATTTAGAAGGCGGACTCTGGAATCTCCATGATCTCGCCGGTTGTTGCTTCAGCAATATTGCGCTCGGCAGCGAGCAGCGGCAACCGGTTACGAGCGAACCAGCGAGCCGCCTCTACCTTGCCGGTGTAGAAGTCACGGTCGCGATCACTGGGGTCATTTGCCAGTGCAGCGAGTGCAACTTCGGCCTGGCGAATCAGGAGCCAACCAATGATCAAGTCACCCGATGCCATGAGAAGGCGGGTGGAGTTCAAGCCCACCTTGTAGATCTCAGTGACATTCTCTTGAGAAGCCATGGCCCATTGGCCCATGGCACCAAGGATTCCCTGAACGTTTTCCAGAGCTTGTCCAAGCAGTTCACGTTCAACGGAGAGCTGACCTGATCCTTCATCGCCCTTCACTGTTTCGGTGATCTGCTGTGCAAGGTAACTAATTGCCTTGAACTGATCCTTGACCATCTTGCGGAAGAAGAAGTCAAGACCCTGAATTGCGGTGGTGCCTTCGTAGAGAGTGTCAATCTTGGCATCGCGG